>JAOQAL010000085.1 GCA_025963615.1 Chitinophagaceae bacterium
AGTAAACTTTTCATATATGCGTGTTTTTAAATTCCGCGATTATCTGCCGTTGACCTATTTTAAACTGCACCCAACCATTGTGCCAATGTTTACCTGTCCTTTACTAACCATGGCAATTAATGCCGAGAGAAAGAGGATATTCAGTTTCTGTTTTTTTACTAATGTTTTGACATAATTGCCAGCGTTTGATGATTGCCGCTTAGAATAGATAAAATATATAAGGAGAAATCGTAGTTTTAGTTGTACGAAAATATCTGACGTTCATCTTACATTTAATTCTTTCAGCATGACTCGCCAAAAATCATCTTTTGTATCGGTATTACTTTTACTACTGCTTCATGCCAGCGTTACAGCTCAAAATACTATAGTGCTTCCAAGAAGCGTTCCTGAAAAGGAAGGAGTCTCCTCCGCCAGTATTATTAATTTCCTGGATGCCGCGAGAAAAAGTAAAAATGAGTTTCACAGTTTTATGATGTTACGTCATGGCAACGTGATCGCGGAAGGTTGGTGGAATCCCTACCGCGCCGATCTGAAGCATACTATGTATTCCTGCAGTAAAAGTTTTACCGCCACCGCCATCGGTTTTGCAGTGCAGGAAAAACTTCTTACAGTGAATGATAAAGTCATTTCATTTTTTCCAACGGAACTGCCCGATACAATCAGCCCTTACCTGGCGGAACTAACAGTCAGGGATGTACTTAGCATGTCGGACGGACAGGACCCCGATCCTACTTTTACTATTATTATGCGGGACAGCAACTGGGTGAAAACATTTTTAGCTACGCCGATTGTACATGAACCGGGCAAAGAATTTTTGTACAATACGCTAGGCACTTATATGTTATCCGCTATTGTGCAAAAAGCAACCGGCCAAAAAGTGCTTGATTATTTAAGGCCGCGGTTATTTGAACCTTTGGGTATACAAGATATAGATTGGGAAGAAGATACAAAGGGCATTAATACGGGAGGCTGGGGCTTAAGAATAAATACTGAAGGCATGGCGAAATTTGGCCAGCTTTTTTTGCAAAAAGGAAAGTGGAAGGACAAACAAATATTGCCGGTGGCATGGATCGAAGAAGCCAGTACCATGAAGATTATGCAGGACCCTGAAGCCACGCAATCTAAAAAAGATTCGAGTGACTGGATGCAGGGTTATTGCTACCAGATGTGGCGCTGCAGATATAATGCATATCGGGGAGACGGGGCTTACGGCCAGTTTATAATTGTAATGCCTGAGCAGGATGCCGTGATAGCCATTACGGCTGAAACTCCCGATATGCAGAATGAGATAAACCTGGTATGGCAATATTTATTGCCGGCCATTCAGCAGGATAAATTGCCTGTCAATAAAACTATGACGGCTAACCTGAAACGAAAACTACATGCGCTGGCGCTTCCTCTTTCGCTAAAAAGCAGTTCCGTTATGGCAAGCAGTATAGCAGGCAAAACCTTTGATCTGGAGCCGAATGAAAAGCATCTGCAAAATATCACTTTCAATTTTAATGGTAATATATGCCGGGTCATCCTGAAATCGGACACTGCTGTCCATACCCTTGATTTTGGTGCAGGCAGCTGGCAAA
Source organism: Chitinophagaceae bacterium (assembly GCA_025963615.1). GTDB lineage: Bacteria > Bacteroidota > Bacteroidia > Chitinophagales > Chitinophagaceae > JAFDYH01. Next base: position 1,581 of record JAOQAL010000085.1, read on the forward strand.
AAGCGGAAACCAACAAGCCCGGCCCTTCTTTATTATCCACAGCAAAAGAAAATTTTACGGTACTTGCAAGATCCAAGGTGGCAGGCAGCTACCACTGGAACGACAAGGATACATTAGAGTTGGTGATGCGCTATATAGAAAGCCCGCATACTGAAACTTTTATTTGTCGTTTCGACAAAAAAAATCTCTCACTTACTATCAGCAACAGCTTTGATTTCGGAAATAAAAAAACAACGTTGAAGGGTTCGGTGAAGTAGGTGCTGGATGCTGGATGATAGATGCTGGATGCTAGATGACAGATACTGGATGCTGGATACTGGATGCTGGATGCTGGATACTGGATGGTGGATTATAAACCTTCGATATTTGCTCTTTTGCCTTTCGGCTATTTACTCAAATAGAGACCTGGCAACCTTCACCCGTTGCAGCTATCCGGAACCGTTGGTAACCAGTAGCTTTGTGCAGGATGATTTTTGTTTTAGCAGGCACTCCGTTTTTTTATCCTTCTCTCCGGACAATGTTTAAAAAGCATACTTATTAGCAGAATAAGTAAATTTTTCGTCATTCATCCTGCTATACTTTCACTCTGACTATTTTTTGCTAACTGCTTATACAAAACATATGAAAAGAATACTGCTATCTTCCGGGATTTTCACCCGTCTTTTTATTTGCTTATTTACATTAACCATTTTACAGTTTACCACATCCGCGCAAAACAGCAATTTGGTTAAGGGAATTGTGACTAACAGCAAAGGAGAGCCTTTAGCTGGAGTAAATATTACAAGCAAAGGAACAACGAATGCGGTTGTCTCCGACGCTGCGGGAAATTATTCAATCAATACCGGCAGCCAAAGCACATTGATTTTTTCTTTTGTCGGCATAGCGCCAAAAGAAGTTCCGGTGAACGGTCAATCTGCTGTTAATGTGCAACTCGATGCGGAGGACAAAACACTTAGTGATGTAGTAGTAATTGGTTATGGCTCACAAAGGAAAGTGAATGTAATAGGCTCGGTAGTTACGCTAAGCAGTAAAGATATTACGGCAGCGCCTGTTTCAAACATTTCAAATGCAATCGCGGGCCGTCTTCCGGGTGCCGTGATACAACAATCAAATGGCGAACCCGGTAAGGACGGCGCCTCAATAACTATCCGGGGTTTGGCAACATTAGGCAATAACGAGCCGCTGGTTGTTATTGACGGTATCCTGGGCAGGGACATGAATTCCCTTAATCCTAATGATGTTGAAAGCATTAGTGTACTGAAAGACGCCTCAGCGGCTATTTACGGGGCAAGGGCCGCCAACGGGGTGATTTTAATTACAACAAAAAAAGGTAAAGAAGGCGGGCCGCTTACCATAAATTATAGTTTCTTCCAGGGATTTTTACAACCCACCCGGCTTCCTAAAATGGCCGATGCGACAAGCTATGCTGAAATGATCCGGGAAGTACAGACTTATGGCGGTGTGGATCCCACTAATATGAAATTTTCACAGGATGATATTGATAAATACAGGTCTGGTAAATTTCCATGGACACATCCTAATACCGATTGGCTGGATGCATCATTGGCAAAATACAGCATGACAAGCAATCAGAATGTTTCTATAAATGGCGGAAATAAAATCGTGGATTACTATGTATCGTTCGGTACCCAGCATGATGATGGTATATTTAAAAATTCCGCAACTTCTTTTCGACGATATAATATCAAAACCACCTTCAATGCAAGGGTCAATGACTATCTCACATTAGGATTAGACATCAATGGTTCACAGGAAACAAGGAATTATCCTTCGGTGAGTGCAGGATTTAATTTTGAGGGCGCGGTAAAAAGTCTTCCGACTTCACCAGCTTTTTATCCCAATGGGTTGCCCGGTCCTGATATAGCTTATGGGCAAAATCCTGTGGTCACTTCAACAAACCAGACAGGATTTGATAATGGCAACCGTTACCGGGCCAATACGATTTTCAGTGCCGCGTTAAAAATTCCCGGCGTTAAGGGATTGGTGCTTTCAGGTTATTATGCCTACGATTTAAATTTTGGCCAGGAAAAAATATTTCAAAAACCATGGATACTTTATCAACTGGATGAACCTGCTTATCTCGCCGCAGGCAATACGGGTGTAGAGGATGGCTCCGCATTCCTTGTAGGAACACCCAAAGGAACTTCAGATCCGAACCTGACCAATGTGTATGATGATGCCAGAACAAAGACATTTAACCTTAAGGCAGATTATACTAAAAAAATAGGTGATCATAATATCAGCGCATTTGCCGCATTGGAAACATCCGAATACAACGGCAAAGGAATACAGGCATTCCGACGGTATTTCATCAGTGATCAGTTGCCCTATCTTTTTGCCGGTGGCGATGCCGAAAAAAATAACTCCGAAATCGTAAGCATTGATTCCCGGGTCAATTATTTCGGAAGGCTTAGTTATAATTACACAGAGACTTACCTCTTCCAGTTCTCTTT
>JAOQAL010000090.1 GCA_025963615.1 Chitinophagaceae bacterium
AATTAAGAACAGTTTTTTTAAATAACCATACGATAAACCTGCAAGCGGATTTTGAAAATTACCTGGAAACTGTTTTTTCATATGCCGGTACCTGTTCTCTGGCAAGCGAATTGAAGCCGGTTCATGATATAAATGACATACAACCGGGCGATGTTTTTATTAAACCCGGATTTCCAGGGCATGCCATGATGGTAACTGATATGGTGATAAATGAGAAAGGTAAAAAGATGTTTATGCTCGCACAAGGCTATATGCCTGCACAGGATATGCACGTTGTAAATAATTATGAGAATGCAGCCATCAGCCCCTGGTTTGAAATTCCCGTATCGGGTGGCCTGGTAACGCCCGAATGGATATTTAACCTTAATCAATTGAAGCGATGGCAATAATCCTGTTAGCAAAACAACTTTTGGCCTGACAGGAATAGAGAAGTAGTTTTGAAGACTACATAATTCCTGTTGAAATGGCACTTGGTAAAAGAATCAGCATCAGTCTAAAGAGTAATGAGGATACGGGCTTTGGCAGTAGTACCACCAATGTCGGAGGACGTTTTATTAATAAAGATGGCAGCTTTAATATCCGTAAGGAAGGTGTTGCTATCTGGGACCGCTTCAGTATTTTTCATACCATGCTGAACTTACCAAGATGGAAATTTATCACCATTGTTATACTATTTTACCTGGCCGTTAATCTTTTGTTCACGTTTGTTTATTTGATGATGGGTCCCGGCCAGTTTCTCGGGATGATTGCCAAAACGCGCTGGCAGGTGTTCAAAGAGATTTATTTTTTCAGTACGGAAACATTTACCACGGTCGGTTATGGCCGGGTAAACCCCATCGGCGATGGGGCGAATTTTGTTGCCTCAATCGAAGCCATTTCAGGTTTCTTATCACTGGCAATTGCAACGGGTTTGCTCTATGGACGTTTTTCAAAACCCAAAGCATTTGTTGTTTTCAGCGACCTGGCGTTGATTAGCCCTTATCAGGATAAGAAGGCGCTGATGTTTCGTTTTGTTTCTTACAAAGACAATCATGTATTAACCGACGTGGAAGTAAAAGTGACAACCGGCCTGCAGGTGCAGGAGAACGGGAATATGGTTTATAAATTTTATTCATTAAGTCTTGAAAGAACCCGGATAGATAGCTTGCCAATGAATTTTACGGTCGTTCATCCTATTGATGATGCCAGCCCTTTTTTTGGTTTTACTGAAGAAGACATGAAAGTGGCTGATGTGGAATTGTATGTATTGGTGAGAGCATTTGATGATGTATATTCCAATATTGTGCTAAAGCGTACTTCCTATACCTACCAGGAAATAAAATTTGATGCGAAATTTATTCCGATGTACAAGGAAAGCGGGGATGGGGATACCACCATCCTGGAACTGGATAAACTGAATGAATATAAAACAGTTTGAGGGTTAAGCCACTTCCTGCAATTTTGCTTTCATCATCTTTTTCTCTTTTGCTATTTTAGTGGGACTGCCGAAAACGAAAAATAGTTTTTTTCGCCACCCTTTCGCCACCCTTACATCCTCAACGATGTCCTTGTATTCATGAAAATTGAGGTAAATCGGGTTGGATGAATTTTCGATTGGCGTCGTCAATCCATAAGTAGGCCGTTCCTCTTCTTTCTGGAAAGTGCCAAACAGTTTGTCCCAGATTACCAGCATCACCCCAAAATTCTTGTCTATATATTTTTCATCTGAACCATGATGTACCCGGTGATTGGAAGGAGTAACAATAAAATATTCAATGACTGGATGCAGTTTTTTAATATACTCGGTATGTTGCCAGAACTGAAACAAAACCAGTATCTGGTTAGTAATAAAAAAAATAACGGGATGGAAACCTGCAAGGGCTACCGGCAGAAAGAATATAATTTTGAAGTGCTGCACCCAGCTTAGACGGAATGAAACAGTCAGGTTATAATTTACACCGGAATGATGCACCACATGGGCGGCCCAGAAGAACCGTTGAAAATGTGATACAACATGCGCTACATAACTGCTCAGGTCGAAAATAAGTAAGCAGGGCAGGAGCGTCCACCAGTTTAAAGGCATTCGCCAGGGAACCAGGTTGTATATAAAAACGGAACCGTAAATAAGTCCAACCTTAAATAAAAGGTTGATAGCTACATTGCCAAGGCCTACCAACAGGGAGCCAAATGATTCTCTCGCATTATATTTCTTCCGGTCGTGGTACCAGGAATGCCACATTTCCCATAGGGTAAAAAAAGCCATCAGGGGTATTGCATATATAATAAGATCAGCGGAACCTTTTTCTAAATGAGTAATATGGCTGTAATCAATCTTTGGCGCGCCAAAGAATGTAAAGATGTCTAAAAGATACATTGGCTAAGAGTTATATTTTCCAATTTTATTTTAAATCCTGTTTTATGATATTTCCTGTGAATGAAGACAGGCTTTAAAAATTTCCCGGGGACAGGTCTTGGTATAATTTTCAAATATAAAAAAGAAAAGGTGAGTAGCAGGTTAAAAATAGGTGTTTCGGGATTTTTTTCCTTATTTAACAAAAAAGTACATTGAAAGATGCCGTTTATATTTATGCCTGCAGGCTGGTACCGTTGCCAATTTCTGTGATATAAACCTTAAGCTTGCGATTCATTTTTTCAAGATATTCGTTACTGATTTTCCTGGTTATTGACTCAATGTCTTCTTCTTTCATGATGGAGATAACACAACCTCCGAAACCTCCACCCATCATCCGGGCGCCAATGATATTTTTTTCTTTGCGGCATTCATCCGCGATAAAATCAAGCTCCTTACAACTTACTTCGTACTGATGGCTGAGGCCGGTATGAGTTTCATACATTTTTTTTCCGAAAGCCGCCAAATCGCCTTTTTCCAGGTCCTTACAGCCTTCAATCAGACGG
>JAOQAL010000096.1 GCA_025963615.1 Chitinophagaceae bacterium
GGGATTTAATAGAGAAGGGGTATGATGAGATGACCGGCAAGCACTACTATAAATTGTATTTTGAGCAGGAGTCTTAGGTTGTTTCAATAAGAGGAGGACAGGAGAAAAAGAGCAAAAGAGGGAGTAACTCTTCTTTCTCTTTTTCTCCTTTAGCTCTTATTGAAATTTCTCAAAAGCAAGAGTTCCCCTATTTTAAAGCGATTTCCGTTTCCCAAATATCTTCGATAAGATGGACCCTTCTTCCAAAATCAAACCTTCCAGGTCTCTTTTATAATCAAATTGAAGATCTTCATGAAGCGGTTTCAACGCAACGTTGATCTTTTTTATCTGCGCCATGTATAAATTATGCAGCACCGTACTCCGCTGAATATTCGGAACTACCTCTTTCATTCTTTGACAGAAATAAATAATCAGCGTTACCTCTGCCTGTTTTGATCCTGCGTATTTGATGTATTTGTTGGTGATGCGCAAAATTTTACGCAGACTTTTTTTAGTGAGGTAAGTGGTGGTTTTTGGCAATTCTGCAAACCCTTCATTCATCAAAACTTTTACACTGCTGATATAGGCTTCTTCATCGTGCGACTCAAATAAAAGATAGGTAAGCAGTTCTTTGTTCTCTTTTTTAAACTTAGCCAGGCGCAGACAGAGGTCCAGCAACCTGGATTGGCTGGATTCCTGCAGTTCCTGTTTTAATTCCTGTATCGAAGCCGTTTTCATGGATGCAAGTTAAAAGGAATTTTTATTGTCACAGACGACACAGATTTGCACTGTTTTTCTGTGTTTTTCTGTGTCGTCGGTGGCAATAAATAAAGTATAAGGTATATTTTCACACAATGCCATTCGATACATCGCAACCACATCCGGAATTATTATTAGAACTGGTCACAATGAAAATGCCTTTCGGTAAATATAAGGACCGCCTGCTTTGCGATCTTCCCGATCATTATCTTGAATGGTTTCAGCGACAAGGGTTTCCCAAAGGCAAACTGGGTATTTTATTGGAAACAATGCATGTGATCAAACTCAATGGCTTGACTTATTTGTTGGACCCCTTAAAAAAACGATAACCCTTTTGTTGTTATAAATGTTGAATTAAGGATACTCATTTAAAATTTAGCATTCAACATTTATAATAATAAAAGAGGTTTCTTATATTCATAGCATACTAATAATGCTATGTCATGAATACATCCCGCCGATCATTTATTCAAAGAACAGCGATCGTGCTTGCAGGCAGCTCTGTTTTTTCAAAACATCTACTCGCCGCTGCTGCGCCAAACACGATCACAGGTATCCAATTGTATTCCGTTCGTGATGAGATGAAAAAGGATCCGTTGGCAACCCTGAAGACCGTGGCAGATATGGGTTATCAATATGTAGAACATGCCAATTACATTAACCGGAAATTTTACGGCTACAGTGCCACCGAGTTTAAAAAGATCTTAGACGGGCATGGAATGAAAATGCTCAGCGGCCATACTGTAATGGGTAAGGATCATTGGGACAACAGTAAAAAAGATTTTACCGATGCATGGAAATATACGGTAGACGATGCCGCAACTGTTGGCCAGCAGATCGTGATCAGCCCATGGCTGGATGAGAGCCTGCGGAAAACCTATGATGATATGCTGGCTTATATGGATGTGTTTAACAAAAGCGGAGAACTATGTAAAAGATCGGGAATGCGGTTTGGTTACCATAACCACAATTTTGAATTTACTGCATCATTGAACGGACAAAAAGTGTACGATATCATTTTAGAACATACCGATCCATTCTTAGTGGTGCAGCAATTGGATATGGGCAACTTATATGGCACCGGCGCCGATGCCTATGAGATCATTAAAAAACATCCGGAAAGATTTATCTCGCTGCATGTAAAAGATGAGATCAAAGTTGGCAAAGGTGAAGAGATCATGACCGGTAATTATGAAAGCACGATCCTTGGCGCTGGTGTTGCCAATACAAAAGCGGTTACCGATCTCGGTAAAAAATCCGGCGGTACCCTTCATTTTATCATCGAGCAGGAATCTTACCAGGGTAAGACTCCAATGGAGTGTATGAAGGAGGATTTAAAAGTTATGAGACGTTGGGGGTATTAATTTGCTGTTAAAGACTTGCTATAATAGGTAGATACCGATTGTGGAATAAGATAGAGCCTGCATTATACATAAGTTGCATCACCAAAATAAATGGAATGCAAAAAATAATAATTGCTGCAGCTTTTTTTTCTCTTGTAACAACCGTGTCTGCACAGGAAGATGTATCGGAAGCCAAATGGCAATCTACCCAGGTTGTTATCGATGGCCATAATGCCGAATGGAACCCACCCTTTAACCTTTTCGACAATAAAACCGGGTTGATCTTTACGATCACCAACGATAAAAAGAATTTATATCTCTGTTTTACTGAGAACGAAGAATTGAAGGCTGAGAAAATAATGAAAGCGGGCTGGAGTATCGGGCTTTCCTCATCAGAAAAAAAGCGAAAATTTGATGCGTCTATCATATTCCCTAAAATAGAGGATCCTAATATTAACATGCAGGCTGATTTTAAGAACCAGGTCGGTTATTATAAAATGGATCTTACGGTGA
>JAOQAL010000522.1 GCA_025963615.1 Chitinophagaceae bacterium
CATCTTGATGAACATCAGAACCTGGTTATCCCTACCATTATATTAGTTACTTTTTGCGTGGCGGCTACGATTTTCGCCGTCTTGGCGACCCGACCTAACGTTTCGCAAGGAACTTTTACAAAAGAAGATATTCATCATAAAAAAACAAACCTGCTTTTTTTTGGAAACTTCCACAGCATGCAGCTGGATGATTATGACTGGGCGATGAGGGAAATGATGAGCGACAAAGACTATTTGTACGGTAGTATGATAAAAGATATTTACTTCCTCGGTGTAGTATTGGCCAAAAAGTACAAGTACCTGCGTATCTCCTATAACATATTTATGTTCGGACTTATCATCGCAATGTTCGCTTTCGGTTTTACGCTGGCTTATGACGCATTTTTTGCGCCATCGCCGGCTCCGATCCCTGTGGTACGATAAGATGATTTCTTTCGATCAGTCATATCTTTTTCCTTTACTGAAAAGGAAATCCCGGTAAGAAAGGCTTAAGGTAAAGCCGACAAAAGTTTCTTTAATCAGTTTTTGTTGTGTTGTACCCCGGACACCTCCCTGGAGTGAAAGTGTATATAGAAAAGAGTTTCTTAATGATCCCCCCATTCCGACTGTCATGCCCCATTCATTAATAGGCGTATTTCGAACCTGCAGATAAGAGTTGTTAAGAAAAGCGCCTACCTGGTAAAATCTATTCTCAACGAGAAATCCGCGGTCATTTTTGAAACTTGAAAACTCGGCCCCTGCAGAAATACGATTACTGTTTATTAATTGCCAACCCTGGTCTTTAATGCCCAGGGAAGACCAATCTTCACGCGTATAATCGACGGCATAGGTTGTTGTCTTGTTATGCTTCAGTGCAATGCCTGCGGCATAGGTATCGGGCAGGTAAAAACGATCATTTTTTATATAGCGGTCGTTTACGACCACAACATTATTTTCCGTTACAGTCAATGTCCTGTCTGCGGATAGTCTTGTTTTTGGTGAAAACTTTCCACCCAACGATAAATCCCACTTTTTGTTAAGCGCTGTTTCATATTGCAGGCCACTCTGGAAACGGAAATTGCTGATATAGTCCTGTTGCTTCGTGGATATGCTGGCCTGGGAATTTGGATCATCCAGTATTTCTGTCTGGTTGATGGAGCCGGAGATAAAAGAAGATTTAAGCCCGAGAGAAAAATGTTTGCCTAATGATACCGCATTGGTCCAGTGATATTCATTCAATCCGCCATCACCCTGATAAGTTGCTGCGTAAGAATCAGCGGATCCTTCTATAAACTTGCTGCCGGCGAAATTATAGTTTACGTTACTGAACTGGTTAAACCCAAAACCGCTGGCCCAAAACTTATTAATTTTTACTGCTAATGTAAAACGCTTTATCCAAAAATCTTTGCTGTTACTGTTGGTTGAATTTATCGGATCGCCGGAAAAAGTAGAAGATTTACCTGTTGCAGCAATGCTGGCAACATAAAAACTTCTTCCGAGGCCTGCCAGGGCCGCGGGATTATTATCAATCAGGAAAACAGAAGATTTTATGGCGAGGCCTGTCCCGCCCATACCGCTGGTGCGGTTATAACTACCGTTATCAATATCCCCAATACCATACACAGAATATGGGCTATTGGTATTTTGCGAAAAAATATAAAGACATATCATATTGGCTATAATAAAACAATATGATCGCTTCCAGGTGATAATTGATTGCATCTGATTATTTATTAATGACCAAGACAGAAAGTTTCAGTTGTGTGGTGGTTCCCCCCGGTATGGTGGCATCGCCTACTACCAGTCTGTTCAATTTTAAAGTTGAACCTGCAAGTCCCTGCACCAAAAAAAATCCGTCGTCCTCACTGCCGGCTGTATTAATCAAGGTATTTACCGGAGTGGTTACATCAAAACTGTAATAATTATCCTGTCCGTAAAGATTATCGATTACCGGGCTTACTGATTGAACCGCACTACCGGCAGCTGTAGCTACCGCTCCGCCAGGTATATTTGTCCCATTCGTATTCACAAGATAAAGCGAAGCGGGAAGCATATATTTATATCTGTCAAAGGACTGATAAAGTGGGCGTATAATTAATTCCGCTTTCAGGAGCCTGACAATATTTTCACTCAGGATTACTCCTTTTAAAGAAGGAAAAAGTAGTTTAAGATAAAGACCTGTTGCCGGTTGTGTGAAAGACAGATGCTTTGTTTGCGCCGAAGGTATTTCTGTAACACCTCTGTTGTTAGCGGACACAATGCCTGTGCCGGTACGATTAGTCAGAATCTGGTTGAACGATTCCGCATTTGCCTGCGAAACAAAATCAATGTGGGAGCCAACAGTAAAAGGGGTAGAAGTATGATAGTTGACACGCATAATGACCGTGTCCATTAATCCATATACAATGGAAGTATCATTAATGCCAGTACTAAGCGATAGTCCTTTAAAATAATTTAAAAAATTGTCGCTACTGGTCATTTCAAGGGTTTTGGCCTTTAGTTTAGAGAACAATTCCGCTCCTTTGGCATTATCAAGTCTTATTATAATGGAATCATCGGTAGCCGGACGCAGGCGGATTGTTTTTGAACCTAAGGCTATTGGGTTTATCTCTACATTACTATTATTATATAAGAGGTTATTGTAACCAAGTACAATAGACTGTGATAATTCATTTACATAAACCGTTTCCTGGCTGGTCGTATCACCGTAGTAATCATGATTGATTCTTAAAATCAACGTCAGCGAATCATACACAGCCTGGTCAGGAATATCGGGTAAAGTGGAGGGTTTATTTAATTGAAAAAATGGCTTTCCGGAAACCACGCCCAGGTAAGGATCAGTATATTTTCCCAGTAAATATGATTTAGGGTTGCTGGTTGAAAAAGAATCTGTAAGTACGGTAGATAACTGAACGCCGACCGTATCAATATACACGATCCTGCTATAATCGTTTTCGGGAACGGAACCAAGGTTGACCTGATTACGGGTACAGGATGTTATAAAGCAGATTAACGGAAGAATAAAGAATAAAGCTGTTTTGGTTTTACTCGCTGACATAGTGTAATGCTGCATTATTATGAAATAGTCCACAATATATTTCCTCGGCCTACGCAAAAA
>JAOQAL010000174.1 GCA_025963615.1 Chitinophagaceae bacterium
AAGGTTTCGCTGTGCTTAAGTAGCAGGTCTATGACAAAATTTGAGATCTCTGCTTTAATACCATCAAGCCATTCATAATGCGTTTCCCTGAGAAAAGTTCCGCCTTTCAGGATACTCGCAAGTTTATCCGCTTCCATTGAAGCAGGAACGGCCTCGTGGGGGGTAAATATAGTAAGGTAATCAAGCAGATCGATATGCACACGGGACAGGTCATATTCGAATTTCCAGGCGCCTGTTTCACGGCTTATTGTACAGCCGCCTAATTTATCCAGGATGTTTTTGAGTTTAACAAGATTGACAGAACGGTTATTTTTAGCATCTTTTATATTCTTGTTGTTCCATAAGATATCATTGAGTTTTTCGGAAGAAACGCCTTTTTTATAACGCAATGAATCGATCAATATTAAAAGGAACATCTCCTTCAGCAGCGGGGTGAACTGTCTTGTTATATTATGCCTGTCGGCAGTGATCACTTCAAAGTCTCCAAACAGGATTATCCGGCTTTTTTCTGTTGTCAGCGCTGTGTCTTCAACGCCTGGGTTGGTATCCGCTTCAATGGCGGGGCTGTCCGGTGTTTCCATCGATGCTTCCTGCATAACAAGGCCGGTAGCGGATTCAGTTGTATTCCCGGTATAGACGGGCTTGGGAAGACCGGGATCAATGTTAGGTTGGAGGGCCTCAACTGCAGGCAACTGTGTTCGTTTTCTTCGGCCGTACTTCTTTGCCAGTGTGTATAAAATTGCCAAAAGAACCAGGCCGGAGATTAACAGGGTATAGGGCTGGGTAAAAAAGGATTTTCCCTCATTGGCGGTACCCGGCAGGCCGGATGCAATTATTTCATTCGGCGGAAAGTGAATGCTATAAATCTTCACTTCGGTTATATCATCTTTTGAAGTGTACATCGTTGCTGCAAGCAGCAGTTTGTTCACTTTACAATAATACAGGTCCGCAAATGACCTGACGTCGTTAAAAGAATAGGGGAATGGCTTGCCCAGCAATGAATACTCCGGCCTGGAGAGCGAACCTTTGATCAGTTGTAAATTATTATTGAACCGGTCATTGGGAAATATAAGTGCATAGTAGCTGTTGGCATTACTGTCTATGACCAGCGAATTGGCAAAAACAAACTGCTGGTCCGGTTCAGGCAACGAATAAATCTTTTTGAACCTGTTCTGCCTGGTATCATACTGCAACAGATCATAAAAATAGTTAGGGCTTAATAGCTGGTCGCCTTCTTTACTGCCATATCCGCCGAGTATGTAGGCGATCTCTCCTGAACCTGTTGTACCAAGTCCGGCAAGGTAACGCGGCGCCAGAAAGTCGCCTTGCGGATTCAGCGTATCCCATTTCCTGGTTACCAGGCTATATTTTTGAACCGTGTTCTTATATTTCAGCTGGCCATATCCTCCTATGATGAAAAGGCTGCTGTCGCGCGAAAAAAATTTGTTTGCCTGCCAGAACTCGGTTACAGGGGTTGCCTCAAAATTCCGGTTCCATCGCTTTTTAGTAAAATCATATTCTGCGACAGCTTTTTGATCAATGAAAAAATTATAGAGCCCCTTATTATACGGGTTGAAAACAGATTGATTGCCGGCTATCATATTGCTGTGCGGAACCGAGAGCGGCAAACCGGAGAGTTTTACATTTTTCCCGGAGAATGTGTACAAAGAGTCGGTGCCTACAAGATACAGGTTTTCTTCATCCGGGTTGAAAGCCAGGCTTGGGCGGCCTTTGATGCTGATGCTTGCCACGTGCTCCCAATTGGCATGCTGGGGCTTTATCCAGGCAGGATTGCCAATTTTTGCGCGCACATGGCTGATATGGTCTTCTGCGAGGTCGCCGGCCGATTCGTCCAACGGCCAGTAATGCTGGTCTTTGCCACCCGTATGCACCTTTATGTTCTTTAGCTTCATCGGCGGAACATCCCGCGTGATAAATTTATGTTCATTAACTGCGCCGAATAATAACTTAAAACAGGTACTTTTTAAATCGAGTTTTTTACTTTTCCAGGTTAGGTTATTTATATAACAGGTGATGCCTTTATTTTCATCAATAATAAACCTGATCTTATTCCACTCACCGGTTAATATGTTATCGTTGATTGCAAAACTGATATCGGTAAAGGTTTCACCGAATACCACCCTGAAAGCAGCTTTCTTCTGGTCGTATATCAGATCAATGTTTTGCCCCTGCGCATTTACCAATCTGAATATATAACCAAAGTATACCGAATAGTTGGGAACAAAACTCAGTTCAAAAGAAAGATCGAGCGCCCCTGAAAAGCATATCGGGTTACTGCCGGTAAGATCCAGGGAAGTACGTTTTTCCGGAACCACTTCATGGCTGGAGAAGATCAGGCCGTATGCCTGGGCATCAGCTTTGCAAAAAACTGCCGATGCCAAGATGTATATGATGATGAAAGAACGGGATATATTTTTTTTGGTTTTGATCACGGTATTCATTTGGCGAGCCTTACAAGCAATTAATATTATTAGTGGTCGATGTTTTTCCTTCTTGCTGTAAATATAACAATTCCCATCTGTCAACACCGGGTTACCCATTGAAACGGAACTGGTAGAATAGTATTCGTATAAAACAACCAAACAGGATAATCGATATCACAACATTGATTATTTTTTCTACGCCAAAAACATCTCAGGTTTCTAAAAAACGAGCGGACTTATTTTTTAAGATGCGTTGCTTTGAGGGGATGCATTTCTCCAACAGTTGTCTTAAGATCCTGCCGGAAAACCCGGTTGACTGCTTTATTAAGCGGGGCAAAAAGGCCGGTTAACAAGTCCTTTTTAAAAAAGATCAAATTTTTTTTAAAAATCCCTATTCGTTTCTAATTATTTGTTAATTAACGTTTTAGGGAGTATTAATGCACCAAATCCCTGCTTAATAGAAGGCTTAATTGAAATTAATTTTCCTGTTAAGGGGTTATTAATGCTTAATTAATAACCATACGCGTAATTCGTTTCTTTTAACGAAACCGCTTGCCCTGTATGAGAAAAACTCTTGCCATACTTGTTATGGTGCTATCTGCAGCCATAACAAATGCCCAATCCAAAACTTTAAAAGGCACGATCACTGATGAAAAAGGAACCCCTCTCCCAGGCGTTTCTGTTTCAGTAAAAGCCAAGCCCAACCTCCAGGGGGCAGTATCCAATGCCGAGGGCGTTTATGAAATTAAAGTTCCGGATCCTGTTAACGACATTGTTGTTTTTACCAATGTAGGTTTCACAACCCAGGAAATCAAAGTAAATAACCGCAGTTCCATCAACGTCACGTTGCAGGTTTCCCATAACCAACTCGATGATGTAATTGTGATTTCTGCGCTTGGCATTAACCGCAAGCAGAAATCGCTCACCTATGCTTCCCAGAATGTGGATCCCAAAACCCTTACGGAAGCAAGGGATGTGAATTTTATGAGCGCTTTATCGGGTAAGATCGCCGGCCTGCAGGTTACAGGAACCGGTC
>JAOQAL010000188.1 GCA_025963615.1 Chitinophagaceae bacterium
AAAAAAAAGCACATTTTTTTTTCCTTACCGATATGTATGCTTTAGTAGAATTCATTCGTAAAGAATGCCTGATATGATTGTGACAGATCTTTTCATTATTGCCAGTTAAAAGTGATGGCGAAGGTGCCCGTGTAGGAACCTGCGGGGTTGGTCATTGCACTTCCAACGCTGAGCGTTCCACCAATATTTACAGGTGTTCGGGCTGGTGGTGACTGACTGGTACTAAATGGGTTAGCAGGTTGAGAATTACCAATATGGAAACTCATAGAGCCTCCATTACTTCCCGATAGGACAATATCTGATCCATTCAAAATAGACACGATCGTACCTTGGGGAGCTTCAATGTCAAAAATGGCCTGGCAAAACTGAATCCCTAGATTAAGCGGAACAACCGTTCCCGTAACAGATCTTGTTCCGTTTGCGGATATTATCACCGATCCTCCATTGGATCCCGGATAGAAAGCGCCAAAACTTATATTCTGAACAGGGAATATTTTGAATTGCGCATGGGCCGGTATAGAAAATGAAAACAGGAAGATCACATAGCAAATAATTCTTATGAATTGTATGCCTGATATTTGTATGCGATGTAAGCTGCTCATTTTTAAATACGGCTTTTATTGAAAAGATTGCAGCGTAGTTCTTTTGAGATAAAAAATGGTTAGTGCAATACGATCTCTTCTTCGGCAAGTTGTATTGTCCTGGCTGATTGATCCAAATACCTTATCCGGAGTTTCCCCGTATGGTAATAACTCCCCTCCATGTTTTCAAGTTCCAGGTGAAAACGGCGAACTGAATTAGGAGCATAAACAGCAAGACCCTTTACCATCCCTACACGTGACACTTTACCTTGTGAAGAGATATGGTCTACCATAAGGTCACCATAAACAGACATATTTCCCGTGCGGTTAATCATCATGGTAACTGCCGGTTTTTCCCCCGTCTTAAGTTGAAATGATATATCTGACAGGCTTACCGCTGAAGTATTGTCACCCACGCGTATAATAACAGGTATAGATATTCCAAAAACAGGGATCAATTTTACCGAGATACCGGAATCATTAGCGGGTTCTTTTTCTCCAAGCGGTTTGTTATTAGGAATGGAGCGGAAGTATAAATGCGAACGGTATTCACCCTGAACCAGTTCATTCGACCTGGTGATCTGGACCTTTACTGCCTGCGCCTCATTAGGGGCAAGCGTTACTGTTCTTGGAAAAAAACGAAGGTACTTTTCAGCAAAATATTGACCAGAATCAGGTTGTGTGATGTTTTCAAACGAACCGTCAACTTTCATCCTGATTTGAATAAACGAAATGGAATAGGTAGCCGTATCCTTGCCCGTATTGGCAAGGTTCAGTTCTTCTGATCTTTTAATACCTTCAAAGACTACTCTTTTAGGCATAATCAAAAGATCTCCCTGCGCCACGGATGGTATAGAAATAAAATTCGCGATCAATCCAATTACACAGAAAAGGAATACAGAAGAAACATGGTTTACCAAAAGCTTTCTCTTCAGAAAAATTACCATAATATCGAAGGATAGGGTATTATAAATAATGGGAAATCTTTAATTACCATGTCGGCATACTTTGTTTCAGCAGTTGCTAAAACTTGTTGCCGGTTACTCAATTATATACAAGTGCCGCATAAAAGCGGAACTTGTATATAAAGAGGGAAGGCAATTAGTTGTAATTAACGGTTACAGGGAAAGTGCTGGATGTATATACGCCGGCAACCTGGGATCCGGCAATAGTTAATGTGGCACCAACTGCTACATTTTGTGCACCTGCCACCAGGGTACCTGTTCCAGAAGGGTTACTGGTAAAAGTATTGGCAATCATTGTTTCAGTGCCGCTTGCGCGGGTAAGTGTTACATCGGTTGTTGGTAAGGTAATAGTATAGGTGTAGGTTCCAGAACCTGTAACAGCAAAAACAGCAGCAGCTACTGTTCCGGTAGTGGCAGGTAATGTTACTCCGCCGGTGATTGTGCGTGCACCTGCAGTATCCAATATTACCGTACCACCTGCAGACCCAACAGCAATATTTCCAAAACTCATGTCAGTGGTTTTAGTAATACCAATTGGGGTTACAATAGTTGCTGTGGCTGTAGCATTGGCAGTTGACTGAGCATACGATGCTGCAGTAAAACCCGCAGCGGCGATCATAAAAAGAACGATTTTTTTCATTTGTATAGGATTTGGATTATTTAATACGGCAAAGAAAATGGACTTGATGTGATTGCACAATCAAATAATCCGTATTTAATCCATAGACGATTTTTTTAAAAAAATAGTCGTTTCACTACATAGAAATTATTATTTGCATTTGTGCCGTATCTATGATTTAATGATCATTAGTGTCTTGTCATAAGATATAAGAATTCTTTGAAAATGTTGCTGGATAAGGGTTTCAACGGTTTTGATTTCAAAACGATTTGAAACGATTTTATTTGGTTTATTTATAATCAATGTAAATCATCCAATTAATTGAGTTTTGTCACACAATGATTTTATTCGTTATGTTTCAAAATACAGGATACAAAAGTTGCCAGGCTTCCTTTTTTCGAATGCTCCGGTTTATTGCTGAATGGGTTATCCGCGTATATATTTTTCACCTGTTGGATATTCCTCGAACAGAGTGTTAAGTTTTTCGCATAGCCGAAAAAGCAATCAATTGATTAATGGAAACGGCTCGGATCCAGTTCATATAAAAGCATCAAATCTGGTAAATAATGATTCGAAGTAAATTTGAACCATACGAATAGTTCACTAATAACAACCTTTAGCTGACTACATTAATTCCCGGTCAAACGCCGGGCCTTTCCCGTAAGCCATTGTTTTTTTATTAATATTGACCTCTTCTAAAAATCCTCTTTTAGTTAGTCCCTGAAGATCTGTCCTTGCTGTCTGGTTAGATATATTCAACTTGCCCTGTACATCTTTTGCAGTAAGCAATAAAGAGGGTTCCTCGTAAATCCATTTTAAAACGAGCGCCTGGCGATCATTGACATTTTCAAGTTTTATGAATTCCGAAACCTGCCTTTTTTCATCGATCTTCCTTTGCATGTATTCGCGTAAGCTATCATATGCCAACTTCATGGTTCTAACCTTGTAAGAAATAAAATACGTCAGATCATTGTCGTCTGTTTCTGTAAACAGGTAAGCTCTCGCATACTGCGTTTTGGAACGAAGTATCAACCGGGAGATCGATAAATATTCTGTGAGCCAGTATCCTTTTTTTAATAAATACCAGTAGAAAATCGCGCGTGCCGTTCTGCCATTACCGTCCAAAAATGGGTGGATAAAGCCGATCATAAAATGAATAATGCATGCTTTCACTATCGGATGAGTAAACCCTGTCGGATCATCATCATTAAAAAAAGTGCAGAGATCTTCAATCAGTTCAGGCAATTGATCTGTTCCAGGTGGCCTGTAAACAATTTCATTGTCTTCGACTGATATTACATTTATGTCGTTGCTGGTTCTGTACGCTCCTTCGTCTTGGTGATTGTCCAATGTCGATGTGGTAATCAGCTTGTGTACCTCGAGTAATTTCTCCGTACTTATTTGTTCATTTTTCAGTTCCAGGATCCGCTGAATCGTGTGGTAGTTGTTCACGATCATTTGTTCTGATCTATTTTTCGGGGTCAGTTTTTTACGAAGCATTTCTTTTGCATGCTTCCGTGTAGTTACTGCTCCTTCAATCTGGCTGGACGCAATGGCTTCCTCCATAATAGAACTCACCAGGTACCTGTGTTTGTCATCGCTGGCAATAAGGCTTTTTGATTCAAGGGAACCGCCAATGTTCAGGTCAAACAAGTGCAGGTCTGCCTGGATGCGAACCGGCAGCATCCAACTGAACTGGTAGGCGCCGAATTTAACACGGTTAGGCGTTTGAAGACGTGCATATTTCGCAAATGACCAAGCCTCTATCGGAGTGACATTTTCCGGCATTGGCAGGTATTTCACCTTTTCCCAGTAGTAATATTCCTCATTTATTTTCCTGATGAGTTTATTAAAATCAGGATTCGTGAGCAGTTCTGCTAACCTATCATGCGGGAAGTCTGATATTGGGATTATCCGTGTTTGTTCCAAGGGCTTCATAAAATCTCCAAATATGTTATAAATTAGGACATTTAAGAGTGTAATATACCAATAATATTAGTATAATTGTCCTAAAATGTCCTAATTTGTCCTAAATTAGGACATTTTACTCTATTGGACTCATCAGATTTGAATTGGTAAACTCTTATCACGATGATATTTTAAGGAATTGATAGTCAAGAATCAACGAATCGGGTTCTGAGCCCCAAACCAACCTCGTAAGGCTCGTATTTACAACAGATGCGGTTTTTTTTCATATCCTTTAGTAATTTTAGGTAACGAACATAGTGGACAAATCGATCAAATTGACCAGCTTTTTCTGGCGAAAATTTGGAAGAATTACTACACGAAAACTACGCATAAGAACGTCGGTCAACATTATTATTATGTTTGATCATTTTCAATTTACGCTTAAGGAATATAAATCGATGCCTTTATCGACACTTGCCGGCGGCATTTTTAATAAGTGTGTCTTTTACAATTGTTGCTAAAGCTTATGCATCTTAACAATTTTTTAATTGCCAATTAATATATCGTTGGCAATACTGTATAGGCAGGCACCATAGATTCGGTTCTTAAAACTGCCTGTCGTGATAAAAAGATCTTGTGCCGTCCTGC
>JAOQAL010000199.1 GCA_025963615.1 Chitinophagaceae bacterium
GTCAGTTTGCCGGCTAAAGGCTCCAATGCTTTTGCCGCCTGATCTACCGTATCTATCTGACGAATACCGGCCGGAAACAAAACGCTGCCTGTGGTCAGAATAATGAAGAACATCACCACATTGGATAAGAGCATCCCGGTGTTAATATCGGTTTTCATGTCTCCCAATACGGCTTTATCAACCACAATCTTTATTTGTCTGTGCGCCATATCTTCCGCTTCCATAGTGGTTTGCCAGAAGAATAGATAGGGGGAGATGGTTGTACCGAGAAGAGCTACAATAATAGAAAGAAAATCCCTGTCAAATTTTAGTTCGGGAATAAATGTATTTTTCGCAATTAATCTCCAATCCTGTTTTACTATAAAGGGAACTATAATATACAGCAATAAACAAACACAAAGCCACTTTAAAATCATGGCTATTTTCTGGTAAGGATAGTTAATGATCACAAACATTAAAATGGCTGTAAACCCAATGCTGAAAGAGAAAACCGGTATGGCAGGGAAAATCATATGCGCTACGGCACCCATGGCTTGTATGTCCGCCCCGATATTTAGTGTAATAGCAGGAAAGCTGAACAAAAGCATAATGTACAGCAATGGCTTTGAATAGTTGTTCTTTAGGGTAACCGTTAGACCCTGACAGGTAACCAAACCAATTCTTGCGCACATGCCTTGTATGGCGGCCATTAAAGGGAATGTCAATAATGAGGTCCAAAGAGTAGCGAGGCCAAACTGTGCACCAGCCTGCGAATAGGTCGCTATACCGGATGGGTCATCATCGCTGGCCCCGGTAATTATTCCGGGGCCCAGGGCTTGAAAAAATTTCTTAGCTCTTGCCGAAAAAAATGGTTTGCCCATTAAATTGATTGGAAATCCTTATTAATCCAATGTAAATATAACCGTGTTATAAAAAAGAAAAATTAATTTCTATTATGGCCGCGTTTAATCATTTCGTGTACAGCATCCGAAACAATTTTTTTTTCACTGTCGGTAAGTGTTGAAGTTTCTTCATCATCATATAGCCTGTAAACAATTTTATCGCCACGGTTTTCCGCCTCTAACTTTTTGCCGTTCATTTTATATTTCACATAGCCATTCCTGGAAATGCTTTTAATAGCCGTGGCATCTTCCGTAAAAGTTATCCTTCCCGAATATTCTATTCTTAGTGAAAAATTATTTTCACTAACGGAGATCACTCTTTTGCCACGTCCTATATGGCATGAAGTTGTAATGATTATCAACCCCAGCATCGTAACAATAAATTTTAGTTTTTTCATGACTTAAAATGCTTTTATTTTCAGAATAGTAAAACCCGGATTCTTTTGGACTTAATGCAGACTTACGACTCTTGCAATTTTCCAACCCTCCACTTTTTTTTGCCAGATAATAATATACTTATCAGGTTTTGAATAGCCATTTTCCGGTTCCCTCTTATTAAAGAAACGATGATAACCGGTTTCTACTGCACCATAATTATGAATAGGATAAACCTCAATGCTACCAGCCACCGGTTGTCTTGTCACTTTTCCGCAGATATTATTTTTAATTGATTCCATGAAGTCATTTAGGGAAGTTGTCAAACCTCCTTTATCATGATAGAACTCGATACTATCCGCCATTAGTGATCTCATTTTATTAAGGTCACAGGTGTTGTAGGTATCAAAATAAAGACTGTCCAACCCGGCAATGGTGTTATACAATTCTTCGGAAACAGGGGTGTACGGGTCCGGTTGATACCTTGTTGTCGTTTGTGCTGATGATGTATTATCAGCTGTTTGGGTATTTACCATATAATCTAATTCCCGTACCAATTTCCAATCTCCACCTACCTGCTGCCATGTTCGGGAAAATTTTGATTTTTCCACTAATTTTTCCTCCCCATCTGCCGGTACTATATAAAAATACTGAGTACCGGTTTGCAGCGCTTCATTCTGATTAAGAGCGTCGACCTGCAAACTGTTTTTCACGATTTCCCGTCTCATCCGGATTCCTTTGCCGTTATCTTTTTTCGCACAGAATTCCTTGATCTTTTCAATAAATTCTTTCCGTGCTTGCTTTGTTGGGGGAGCTGAATATCCTTTATCCTGGTAAAATACAAAGCCGTTAGCCAGTATATTTTCGATTTCTCTGTTACTACAGGTATTAAAAACCGCATTAAATAATAGACTGTCTTTAATGGCCAGTTTAGTATGTAGTTCCTGGGAGGAAGCTTTCTTTTTTTCCTGCGCATTCACCAGGTTGGCTACCGGGCAGGCTGCAAAAAAAAGCAGTATGCCTGCTGGTAAAATATATTTTAGTTTCATTTTGTATAATTTTTGTCCCATGAAATGGAATCTTTTTCTTTAATCAGTTATTGTTTTCTATTCAATACAAGGTTAGTGCATTATTTGGTACTAAGCAAAACATAATACTATGTTTTATTTGGCCGTAATGTCTGGGCAGCTCTTATATTCAAGCTTATTTTACTTATTATCAATAATTTATGAGGTTTTTAGGGTATAGAACATGTCCGCGGCTATTTTAGATAAACATTAGCCATTGCGTTATGAGTGGTAAAAAAATGGCTTGTTTAAATCTACCCCAACGAGGCTGTCTCAAAAGGAATATTTCGCGCAAAGGGCGCGAAGAAGGAAAGAACGCAAAGAGATGAACTATTAAGAATCAATCTTTACTTTCTCAACATCTCTGCGGGATTATTTTAAAACAATACTTTTGAGACAGCCTCCCGGTGGATCTTGCTACGATTTTACATTCATTTCCCGCTTGGTTGTTCCCTGAGATAGTTAAGATAAAGCCTTTAGAGGTCTTCGAACAGCACTGGATTTCTGCATTAAAAGCGAAGGGGCACCATGCATCGGCCGGAACATCATATCCATCGTTTTTAGGTGCTACCCACAACGTTGATCCGATGGAACATCGGGTGGATCCTGCCAGGATTTTAGCACTCCTTGCTCTTTTGATTATTCACTGTTGCAGTTAAAATAAAACCTTTACAGATTTTCGTTCAACTGTAACCGGGAGTTCTGAGCCAGTAACGAGACGTAATTTTGCGAAGGATTTGTACTTATCCCGATCATCTTTTCCA
Source organism: Chitinophagaceae bacterium (assembly GCA_025963615.1). Lineage (GTDB taxonomy): Bacteria > Bacteroidota > Bacteroidia > Chitinophagales > Chitinophagaceae > JAFDYH01. The sequence goes on from JAOQAL010000199.1 coordinate 3,088, forward strand.
GTTCAAAAAATAAAATGATTTGACCGTGCTCCCCTGGGGGTTTTTGCACAATAAAATCAAGGAAACGGAGTTATGTTTAATTAATCCATTTCCGTCTTATATGAAACTTATCCTCCCTGTTGGCCTGGTTATATTCAGCTTCCTCTTTGTTATGGTAGCCTGTAGCAAGAACCAGGATTCTATTGGCGACAGGACTATCGCGAATATAGCAGGAATCTACCAACTCACCGGCTATACCCAAACTATTAAAGACACGACCTATAATACATTTGATACGCTGAGCGCCTGCAGAAAAGATAATCTCGTACGGTTGAATACCGACATGACCGTCAACTTCATCGATGCGGGTACGCCCTGCTCTTTTCCTGTAAACCGTACCGGTAGCTGGAGATTGGCAGATGGTTACCTGTATCTCGATGGCAATCCGCTGACGATAAAGAATTTTAATGGGACAACACTTGCTCTTACAGCGATTTCACTATATGAACCGGGCGTGATAAACTTCATAACCTGGGCAAAAAAATAATATTACACCATAGCTTATATTTCAATTGCTGAACTAAATTCCTTAATTCAGCGAACAGCAGGTCACCCACTGCCAAATTCTATAAATCCGCCGGAAAGAAATATGCCTTCCGCTAATCCCTCTCCGAAGGCTTTGTTATCTTATACCACTAACTGAAATTTAGTTTCCCAGAAGCCGGGAATAACAATCATCGGGCTCCGTGTAAAATATAAACTTAGGTTTGTGTAACCTGACAAGGGTTTGTATCATCCTATAACTTTATTCATTGAATTAAATGCATTCCACCATGAAAAAAATTACCATCCTGGCAGTCACCCTGACCATAGCTCACCTCAGCTTTAGCCAGCCCGCGGGGGAAAAGCTGGATCTATTGGTAACGGCCTATGCAAAGCAGTATCATTTCAACGGATCCGTGTTGGTAGCTAAAAATGGCACTATCCTGCTGAACAAAGGATATGGATACCGCAATGCCGGCGAAAAAGTTTTGAATAACGAACAGACTATATTCCAGTTAGGTTCTATCACCAAACAATTTACAAGCGCTATTATCCTGAAACTGCAGGAAGAAAAAAAACTAAGTGTACAGGATAAACTTAGTAAATACTTTCCGGACTATCCCAAAGGAGACAGCATCAGCATTGAACAATTGCTGCTGCATATATCCGGCATCTACAGTTATACCAATGACAAAAACTTTATGACCAGTGAAGTAACTAAACCGGCCAATCGTGAAAAAATGATGGCCCTGTTCAAAGATAAACCGCTTGACTTTTCACCCGGTACGGGCTGGAATTATTCCAACAGCGGTTATGCCTTACTGGGATATATCATTGAAAACGTTACGAAGAAGCCGTACGAACAGGCTGTACATAATTATATATTCAATCCATTGCAAATGACGCATAGCGGTTTTGATTTTGTTCATTTGAAAAGCAAAGAAAAAGCAAAGGGCTATTTCAAACTGAATGATAAGGATACCGCCGCGGCTCCGGTAGTAGATTCATCTGTTTCCTATTCAGCAGGAGCCATCTATTCCACCACGGGCGATTTGTACAAGTGGCACCAGGCTTTGGAGAATTATACCATCTTATCCAAAGCGCAACAGGACAAGGCCTATACGCCCGTAAAAAATAATTATGGCTATGGATGGGGAATAGACAGCATCGAAGGCAAAAGAAGGGTTGGGCATGGCGGCGGCATACATGGTTTTACTACCAATATCGCGCGGGTCCCGGAAGACGATATATGTATTGTATTGCTAAGCAATGCCTCGGATGGCAGCCTGCAGGATATTACCAAAAGCATATTTGCCATTTTATATAATAAAGAATACGAGGTTCCAAAAGAACGAATAGCTATTAAAGTACCTGAAGAAACATTGAAGCAATATGAAGGGGAATATGAAATACGTCCGGAGCTGCGTGTAATTATTAGCATAAAAGATGGTGAACTACTGGCATCACCCACTGGTCAGTCGCCGGATATCCTGTATGCTGAAAAGGAAGATTTCTTCTTTGTAAAAACGGAAGACATACAAGTGGAGTTTAAAAGGAATGAGAAAAAAGAAATCGATCGTTTTATCCTTTACCAGGGTGGTGCTAAAATAACGTGTAAGAAAATAGCCAGGGGGGATTAGATGCGGGAGGCGGGATGCTGGATGCGGGAGGCTGGATACTGGATACTGGATGCGGGATGCTGGATACTGGATGCCGCTAGGATCCAGCTTTTTTTGCGGCAAGTATCAGCGCCATCGTCGCCCAGTTACTGCCTGCTGCAGAGATAAACTGATCCTTATCATGCGGGAATCCGCTATCTACGAAAGGCACGAAAGGATATGACCGGCTGTGTACCTGCCAGGAACCGTCTGCGAATTGAGTGCTTAAAAGAAAATCAATTCCTTTTTGATATGCAGGTGCCGAAACCGCCAGCTGCCCCGATTGATACAATGCGTACAGGCTTTGGCCGGTAGCATACGAATCAGTTTCCAATGAATCAAGCTGCGACCAGCCGCCATCTTCATGCTGTGCGGCAAGCAATTTCCCGGCCTTTTGTGCGATAATATTTTTGTCAGCATCTGTCCATAATAATCCCAGTAACTGAAATACTTTTTCCTCATTGGCTTCCGGCTTATTAGACAGTAGCCAGGCGCGGGCTTTTTCGACGCGTTGTTCCACTTCGTTCTGCAATATAGCAGGCACATAAGCCCGGATATTTTTCACTGCGAGTGCCGTTGCGGTAAACGAATAATACTCAAGTGGAGGCCGTTGTCCTATGCTTACCCACCGGCCATCATAACTTTGTTTACGCATAATATTCTGCGCAAGTAATTCAATCGTCTTATTACTTTTATAGTGGCTGGCTGATAAGCCCCATAGATCATAATTCCCCGTCATAACAATAGCGACGGGGTCATCATTTTCAGCCAATGTCTGCATACTTGAAGTTGTTTTCCAGTAATTGCAGGTACTGTCAATTGCTTCATTGAAGATGGTATCCGATACTGCAAATCCATTTTCTTTTGCCAATGCAAACGTAACAACGCCCAATCCCTGGTTGTGACAGGAGTGACAGTTGGTAAGTACTATAACATTTTTTAAAAATGCGTGGCTGCTGCTTTGCAAAATGGAAAGACTTTTGCCGACGGCCGTTTTTATTTCTGCTGTTTTTCTTTTGTCCTGCGTATCATTCCGGAAAGCAAACAACGATAACAAAAAGCAGCCTGCGATTAAATATTTTTTCATGATTTTTTTTGATGATGACTTTTAGTTACTGTTGAGCGCCGGCTTTTTTCAATAATGCCACGGTTGCCGTATTCCCTTTCTTCATTGCCCAGGAAAGCGCTGTAGAACCATTCTTCGCTCTTATATTGACGAGCGCACCCTTGTCCAGCAAAGCTTGAATTATCTGCGGATTATCATGCTCGTTATAGGTTGCCCACATCAACGGGGTCATACCCGCCAAACTATCAATTCTATTAATATCCTTTGTTTTTTTCAGCAGCGCGTTTACCGCATCGATATTATCCAATTCTGCAGCCCATAATACCGGCAGCATATTAATATTGTCGGCTATGTCAGGATCCGCCCCATGAACGAGTAAACTAAAAACAGAAGGCCAGTTGGCGAACCGTACAGCATACATCAAAGCGGTAAATCCCCAGGCGCTTGCATTCACCTCAACTCCCCTACCAATGAGCAAATGAATGGTCATGGTGTCTCCGAACTGCGCAGCCCGCATCAGCGAGGTTTCCTTGCCCTGGTTTCTTGCCAATGGATCAGCCCCTTTATCCACTAACCATTTGATATTTTCAAATTGCCCATTTCCCATGCATGCAATAAGCAGTGGTGTATTACCGGAATTGGATTTTGCATTTATATCAGCGCCATATTGAAAGAGTAATTTCATTTTTCCAGCTTCATGGGTACAAAACATCATCGGAGTCTGGCCTAGCTTATTTTTCAGATTGGGGTTCGCTTTTCCTTCCAATAATAATTTCATGCAATCGACCGAAGCGTATAGGGCTGCATTTATCAAAACATTATCGCTATCGTCGTCACAAGCGTTTGGATCTGCGCCCTTATCAAGAAGCAGTTTCACTTCCTTTATATTGTTGTTTTTAACAGCTGCTAATAAAGAGGATTGCTGTGCTTCTGCTTTTTGTGCAAATAGTGCGGCAGTAAGAACCGTTACCAGGATAAAAAAACTGTTGAACTCCGGGAATCTTCTTTGATTGCGCATGATGTTAATTTTAAGCATGTAACCACTCAGCTTTCTGAGGAGGACCTGATTTTGTAAAGCTACTTCTGATAACACTCCGCACCAATCACATAAACTGGTGATTTTTGTTTGAGCATTAATGGTGTAAAACGGATACCAGAGGTGATAATAACCGGCTTCCGGGCGGAAGGATTGATAAAATTTTAATACCCTCATCCCCGGGATATCTTTAAATCAATTTTTGATTGATCGCTTTTGCA
>JAOQAL010000212.1 GCA_025963615.1 Chitinophagaceae bacterium
GTTATCTTTAAAGTTACAATCACCGGCTTTAAAAACTGCATGACGTTAAAAGACAATAGTAAACCATATTACCCAGCCCTTGACGGCCTACGGGGGCTAGCCATTTTGCTTGTAGTTTTATACCACAATTTTGCTTTCTTGCCTTTTTTAAATTATGGCTGGCTGGGCGTAGACCTCTTCTTTGTAATATCCGGGTTTCTGATAACCCAAATATTAATGGACACAAGGAACGCAAGGAATTATTTCAAAAACTTCTATGCAAGGCGGATTCTCAGGATCTTTCCGCTGTACTATTTTTTTTTATTCCTATTTCTTATTATTCTTCCATCTTTTCGGGGATTTCCCCTTGACATGAGTTATTATCAGAAAAACCAATTCTGGTTCTGGACTTATCTTCAAAACTGGACCCTGATTTTTCGCTACAATGAAAAATCAAACGCACTGAATCATTTTTGGTCATTGGCGGTAGAAGAACAATACTATTTAATCTGGCCGTTTATTATCGTCCTTTTCAAGAAGCCAAAAACACTGCTGATTTTTTGCTTTGGCTTACTCGCCGGGGTTATTATGGCGAGGCTGTATATATGGAATCACAAGACCCTATTCCCGTCGTACCAATGGCTATTCCTTTTTACAAGAATTGATGGAATTTTAATCGGATCTATTTTAGCGTTGGTCTACTATATTAATCAGAATATCCTGAGAAAATATTCAACTTTTCTTATTCTTTTGCTGGCATCACTGAATTTTGCGGTATATTTTATTGATAAGGAACAAGGTTTTCCGATATGGCCGATTGCCGGTTTCACGACCTTTTCAGTAATTTTCGCTTTATTGGTTTATGAAACAATTACCAAGGAGAACAGGATTATAAATCTCATTTTGAACAATTCCGTCCTGCGTTTTTTTGGTAAATATTCCTATGGGTTTTACATTTTTCATTGGCCTGTCTTCTTGTTGGCTAAACCCTACACAGACAAACTGACCAGCAAATTGACTCCAGCCACGGGCCATTGGTATTTACTTTCCTCGGCGATAATGGCCACCTTAGCCGGGTTAATTGCAGCTATCATCAGTTTTCATGCTTTCGAAAAACATTTTCTGAAATTAAAGAAATTTTTTGCGTGAAATAGTAATCTATTTTTGTGATGACAAGTATTGCGGATCATGAACAACCTGGAAAATATTCCATATGAAGAGGTAGTCGATAATAACGGAATTCCCTATACGGAATTCAGGAAAAAGCTGACTCCTGATTATAAGGTAACCTGGTTCCATATTCTATGCGGGTTCCTGATTATCATTTTAATCTTATTCGCTGGTGACTATCTCATACAAAAATACCCAGGCTGGCGCTGGCCTTCTCTGCTTATTTTTTCTGTTCTAGCCGGCTTTTGGATTGCCTATCTGAACTTATTTGTTCATGAAGCTGGTCATTTTTATCTTCATCCCGATAAAAGGATAAACGATATTCTCGCCAATATTTTATTATGTAGCTGGGTAGGCATCGATATCAAAGTTTACCGGAAAATGCATTGGCAGCATCACCGTCACCTGGGTAGTTCGTCCGATATGGAAACCTCTTATTTTCATCCATTGACGACTGGTTTTTTATTCGAAACGCTTAGCGGTATTCATCTATTCCGGCTGATAATTACTAAAGGCAATAAAAAAAACCTAAGAAAGGGACTTGCTGTACGAGCGATAATCATGTTGCTGGCAGGACTGACAATTAATTCACTGCTATTTTTTCTTTGCATTTATTTTCATCATTGGTGGATGGCCATTATCTGGGTGCTTGCCATGATCATTTTTTTTCCTTTTTTTGCTACGATCCGGCAGGTACTGGAGCATCGTGACGAACTGGCCCAAAACAACCATTTTTTTTATACGGTTCCCCAGGCCAAGATTAGCCGTATTTTTTCTGGTAGTGTATTCAGCAGGATTTTTGGATCAGCCGGATTTAATAAACATATGATACATCACTGGGACCCGTATTTACCTTTTATGTCGTTACGGAAAGTAGAAACTTTCCTCCTTAATTGTAAACGGACGGAGTTTATTATTAAATCATCCCAGACCACTTATTTCTCGGCTTTTAAAAAAATCTTTACCCGTTAAATGAATAATCCTGTTATATGCCCCGTTTGCCAAAGCCCCGACACTGCTCTTTGGGCGAATGCCATGGATTATGAGTACTTTTCTACTGATAAACTTTATACTTATTATCACTGCCACGCCTGCCATACCATTTATATAGATCCCGTTCCATCTGGGGAATTAAAGATCATTTATCCATCTAATTATTACTCCTTTGCCGGCGTAAAAAAAAACCGGGCATTCCAGGTAAAAGAATGGCTGGATAAAAAATTATTCCGGAAATTGTTGAGACAGATAAAAGCCGATAAAATAAATATCCTGGATATTGGTGGCGGCACCGGTTGGATACTGGATAATATAAAAAAAACAGACCCCCGAATCAATATAACCCAGGTGGTGGATATTGACCCATTGGCAAGACAAAAAGCAGAAGATAACGGTCACTTATATTTTGAGGGGCGGATTGAAGAATTCAAAACCAGTCAGCAATTTCATCTTATACTGATGCTGAATATTATCGAGCATATCAGTGACCCTGAAAAGGTGATGCAAAGTTTACATGACAAATTGATGCCGGACGGAATTATTTTAATTAAAACCCCCAATACACAATCGCTGGATGCGTCTCTTTTTAAAAAAAAGTATTGGGGGGGGTTACATTGTCCAAGACATTGGATCATTTTTTCAGAGAAAAGCTTTAGAATTTTACTGAAAGAGCTGCCTTTTGATATTGCATCACTAAAGTTCACACAGGCTGGGGCTTTTTGGGCGTTTAGCATAATTATTTATCTTTCCCGGAAAAAATTAATGGTAACTGGCAAAGAAAGGCCGGTGATATATCACCCGCTATTTCCATGGATCAGCTCTTTTTTTGCAGGTATCGATTTTCTTCTCAGTTTATTTACCCGTACGTCACAAATGTTCATTGTATTAAAAAGTAAGGAGAATGAAACAAAGCTATTATCACGAAGTATA
>JAOQAL010000228.1 GCA_025963615.1 Chitinophagaceae bacterium
GCAGCTCGAAGCTCATAGCTCGAAGCTTTTCTTAACTATAGGTCTCGCAGCTCGAAGCTCATAGCTCGAAGCTTTTCTTAACTATAGGTCTCGCAGCTCGAAGCTCATAGCTCGAAGCTTTTCTTAACTGTAGATCTTGAAGCTCGCAGCTCACAGCTCGAAGCTCGCAACTCACAGCTCGAAGCTTTTTTTATGGCCGTTAATGATTACCTTTCGCCACAAAATTTCCATTAATCCGCATCTTTATGCTGGTAAGTTACAAGGCATAAATTTTGCATCCTTCCCTTTACGTTAGTTATCGTTCAGGGCCAGGTAGTACCTTAAATAAGTGAAAGAATGTTATTTAACTCAATCAACTTTGCAATTTTTTTACCAATAGTTTTTATTCTTTACTGGTTGGTAACAAATAAGAACCTAAGATCTCAAAACATATTACTTCTTGTATCCAGTTACTTCTTCTATGCTTCCTGGGACTGGAGATTTTTATTTTTGCTTATTTTCTCAACCTTATTAGACTATTCCACCGGCATAAAAATGTTCGAAGCTAAAAACCAGAAGATGAAAAAATTTTGGTTTTGGCTGAGCATTTCAATAAATGTCGGATTTCTCGGAGTTTTTAAATATTATAATTTTTTTGCGGTATCTTTTGCCGAAGCTATATCACATATTGGTTTACATGCAAATCCATGGACTTTAAAAGTGATCTTACCCGTTGGCATTTCATTCTATACTTTTCATGGGCTGTCGTATGTATTTGATATTTATAAAGGCAGGATCAGTCCGGAAAGAAATTTTATAGATTATGCAGTTTTTGTGAGCTTCTTTCCTTTGTTGGTAGCAGGGCCCATTGAAAGAGCCACCCATCTTTTACCTCAAATAAAAAAGAAAAGAGAGTTTGACTATGCCAAAGCGGTCGATGGCCTTAGGCAAATATTATGGGGCCTTTTTAAGAAGGTGGTGATAGCAGACCAGTGTGCCACTTATGCTAATATGATATTCGATAACCCGTCCGATTATTCCGGGAGTACCCGGGTACTGGGCGCCGTGTTTTTTGCCTTCCAGATCTATGGTGATTTTTCTGGCTATTCAGACATTGCTTTAGGCACAGCACGGCTTTTTGGGATTGAACTGTTGAGAAATTTTGCCTTCCCTTATTTTTCAAGAGACATTGCGGAATTTTGGCGGCGCTGGCATATTTCACTTTCTTCCTGGTTCAGGGACTATTTATATATACCGTTGGGAGGCAGTAAAGGAAATCCCTGGATGAAGATAAGGAACACATTTATTATTTTTTTAGTAAGTGGATTTTGGCATGGGGCTAACTGGACATTTATTGCCTGGGGATTGTTGAACGCCTTATATATCATGCCTTCTATTATTTTTGGCACAAACCGTAATTCACTGGATATGGTTGCCCAGGGAAAAATGTTCCCTACTATAAAGGAATTATTTTCCATGATACTAACATTTGGTTTAACCGTTTTTGCCTGGATATTTTTCAGGGCTTCAGATATAACCCATGCCTTTGATTATATTTCAAAAATATTTTCAAAGTCATTATTTACCGCACCCTCCGTAACGCCTGTTGTGTTATTTTTATTCCTTATCCTGTTTATGAGTATCGAATGGTGGGGCCGGCATGAACAATACGCAATTGCCCGGTTGGGATTAACCTGGCCTACCGGCATGCGATGGGTTACCTACCAGGCAATCCTTTTTGCCATATTTTATTTTGCCGGTTCCGAACAACAATTTATTTACTTCCAGTTTTAGTATGAAAAAATTTGTAAAATATGTGCTGATATTTCTTTTGCCTGCTTTCATCCTGGGCATATCGCTGGAACTGCTTCTGCGCCGGATACCGAATGATTATCTGTATAAAAAGGAATACCTGGACAGAAATTCAAGACAGATCCGGGTTTTGTTCCTGGGCAATTCTCATGTCTACTATGACATCAATCCGGAATTTATGAAGGTCAATAGCTTTAATGCCAGCCATATCTCACAGCCGTTTAATTATGACCTGGAAATACTTAAAAAATATGAAGGCAAATGGGACAGTCTGAAATATATCGTGCTGCCTGTTGATTACATTTCTTTATGCTTCAGGCTTGAGAACAGCGTGGAAAAATGGAGGATTAAAAACTATACCTTGTATTATGGTATTGAAAATTCCTCGAAAATAGCAGACTATACGGAATCACTGAGCAATAAGTTAATGCCTAATTTAGAAAGGTGCTACCGGTATTACATCAAAGGCAGGCATAACATTAATCTTACCTGTTCCCTGTTGGGCTGGGGCACCAATTATAATTCCACAAACAAACAGGACTTAGTTTTTTCAGGCAAAACCGCGAGCCTTAGACATCTTTCGAATGATACCCTCAATATTGAAAAAAACCTGGTAGATCTGAAATCAATACTTGATTTTACCAAAGCGAAAAATATTAAAGTCATTTTATACACGTCCCCAACCTATATATCTTACCTGCAGAATTTCGCCCCCGTGTTGCTCAATAAAACCCTTCATGCCGTGTCCCGCGTAGCAGCAAACTATCCAAATGCGGTATATTTCAGTTTTCAAAATGACAAATCATTTGTTGAAAATGATTACTATGATGCTGATCACCTGAATGAATTTGGGGCAAAGAAGCTTACCATCAAAATGGACAGTTTGGTTAACTCATTAGACAATCATCCGAAGACATTTTTTTCTTACCGGCCGGCATACTGACTTTTGTACAGCCTTTGAAGTTCCACTAGGTTAGATGACATGCATTTTTTTCCTATAGTTATTTCTAACACACTGAATCCAACAGCCGCTACCACCAATAGCCTCTTATAAGTAAACAGTTAAAAAAACTTCCCGATTCCTGATTGACATTTATCATCAAGCTTCTTTCCCATGGCAGTGCTTGTACTTTTTACCTCTACCACAGGGACATGGATCGTTACGGCCAATCTTAGGACCCACCTTTACAGGCTCCTGTTTTACCGTAGTACCATTTGAAGGATCATTATAATCTTTTTCATTAGCCCCGTAATCACTACCCGCCGCATCAACGTCTTCTTTATTGATACGCATTTTACTCATATCCGTTTTCTGCTGGCGTCCTTCTTTTAAGGGCGCAGTTTCCTGTTGGGCCGGCAGCGAAGCATGGCAAAGGAAAGAAACAATGTCCCTGTTCAACCCGCTATCCATTTGCTTAAAAAGGTTGAAGGCTTCTACTTTATAAATTACCAGCGGGTCTTTCTGTTCAAGGTAGGCTGTCTGAACACTTTGTTTAAGATCATCCATCGAACGCAAATGGTCCTTCCAGGCATCATCAATAACAGATAATGTAATAGTTCTTTCTACCGCATTACTTAATTCGGTACCTCCTGAACTGATAGTCTTATCAAGATTGGTCAAAACATTCAGTCCTTTAAGTCCGTCTGTGAAAGGCACCACCACATTCTCGATATGGCTTCCTTGTGTAAGACGGATATTTTTAAATACCGGTAATGATTGTTTTTTTACCTCTTCGGTATGCTGCTGGTATTTTTGGGTGGCTTCATCATACAATCGGTCAATCAACTTATTGATATCCCCTTTCTTAAACTCTTCTTCTTCAATCTTTGTATCCAGGCCGAAGTTGACTATACAGGCTAATTTGAATTCTTCAAAATCCTCCTGCTCCCGGAAACCCGTCACCAGGCTTTCTGATACGACTGAAAAAGCATTATCGAGATCCAGGGCTAACCTTTCACCAAACAACGCATGGTTACGTTTGTCATATACCACGTTTCGCTGCTTGTTCATTACATCATCGTATTCCAGCAAACGTTTACGAATTCCAAAATTGTTTTCTTCTACTTTCTTTTGCGCCCTTTCTATACTCTTTGTAATCATGCTATGCTGAATCACATCCCCTTCTTTGTAACCCAGTTTATCCATTAAACCGGCAATACGTTCGCTACCAAACATGCGCATAAGGTCATCTTCCAATGACACATAGAACTGCGTGGTCCCTGGATCGCCCTGGCGGCCCGCACGTCCCCGCAACTGCCTGTCCACCCGGCGGCTTTCATGCCGTTCAGTGCCAATGATGGCTAAGCCCCCGGCTTCTTTAACACCGGGACCCAGTTTAATATCGGTACCACGGCCTGCCATATTCGTTGCGATAGTGATCGCCCCGGATAAACCAGCCTCCGCAACTACTTCGGCTTCACGGGCATGCTGTTTTGCATTTAATACGTTATGGGGAATTTTTTTAACGCTCAGCATTTTACTTAGCAATTCACTTACTTCCACCGATGTGGTACCTACCAGTACCGGCCGGCCGGCATTGCGTAAAGCCTCTATTTCATCAATAGCCGCCTTATATTTTTCCCGCTTGGTTTTGTAAACAAGATCCTGGCTATCTTTTCTCGTTATCGGAATATTGGTTGGAATGGTAACCACATCCAGTTTATAAATACTCCACAGCTCGGCTGCTTCAGTCTCCGCAGTACCCGTCATCCCTGCGAGTTTATGATACATACGGAAATAATTCTGCAACGTAACTGTAGCATAAGTTTGCGTGGCGGCTTCGATCTTCACGTTCTCTTTCGCTTCAATAGCCTGATGCAACCCATCACTATAGCGGCGTCCATCCAATATACGACCCGTTTGCTCATCCACAATTTTTATGGCGCCGTCCATGACCACGTACTCCACATCTTTATCAAACAGGGAATAGGCCTTTAATAGTTGCTGAACTGTATGAATGCGATCTGCTTTTTGTGCATAGTCATTTAATACCAGTTCCTTTTCGTGTAATTTTTCATCGTTGCTCATTTCACTTTTTTCCACTTCCGCCAATCTTACACCGATATCCGGAAGAACAAAGAAATCAGGATCTTCTCCCGATTTGGTAATCATCGCAATGCCTTTATCTGTCAGCTCAACAGAATTATTTTTCTCATCTATATGGAAAAGCAGGTCTTCATCTATAATATGCATATTGCGCATCTGGTCCTGCAGGTAATAATTTTCCGCTTTCTGCATTTTCACTTTTATACCCGGCTCACTTAAAAATTTTATAACGGGGCTGTACTTGGGCAAACCGCGATGCGCGCGGAATAGATACATGCCACCCCCTTTTGCATCATCATCACCTTCTGCAAAACGTTTTTTTGCTTCATTCAGGCATGACCTGACAATACGTTCCTGCGCTTCAACCAATTGCTGGATACGTGGTTTGTGAATATGAAACTGCTGGTCATCGCCTCTTGCTACCGGCCCTGAAATGATCAAAGGGGTTCTTGCATCATCTATCAATACAGAATCCACTTCATCTACCATAGCATAATGGTGTTTGCGTTGCACCATTTCATCCGGTGCATGCACCATATTATCACGGAGATAATCAAAACCAAATTCATTATTGGTACCGTAAGTAATATCAGCCTGGTACGCTTTTCTTCTTTCTTCGCTATTGGGCTGATGTTTATCAATACAATCCACGGTAATGCCCAGCCATTCAAAAATGGGACCGTTCCATTCCTGGTCACGACGGGCCAGGTAATCATTCACGGTCACAATATGAACGCCCTGTCCTGCCAGTGCGTTCAGATAAGCGGGCAAAGTTGAAACAAGCGTCTTT
>JAOQAL010000533.1 GCA_025963615.1 Chitinophagaceae bacterium
TCTTCTACAAAATACATATCTATTTCGCCTCTACTTTTAGCTGGAATTTTCCCGCGGTGTGTACAGCGAAAATAATCTTTCACCAAAGCATAGGTATCTCCTGAAATATTGATCTTACCGGCTTCGCCAAGTTGTTCCATTTGAGAGGCAAGATTTACGGTATCACCCCAGATATCATAGGCAAATTTCCTGATCCCCACTACGCCCGCTATCACCGGCCCGGTATGTATGCCGATCCTGATTTCGAAAGCGGGGAGGTTCTGTATTTTGCAGGAAAGGGCGAATCCTTTAATAAATTCCTGCATATCCAGCGCCGTTCTTACCGCTTTTACTGCGTTATCCGCAGAGAAATGGGGCAACCCGCTCGCACACATATAGGCATCCCCGATCGTCTTGATTTTTTCCATTGCGTATTTTTCTACAATATTGTCAAAAGCGCAAAAAGCTTCATCAAGTTGGGTAACCAGTTTCTCCGGTGAAAGCTTTTCTGCAATGCTTGTAAAGCCTTTAATGTCCGCAAACAAGACACTAACTTCTACATGCTTTCTTGCATACGATCTTCCGAACCGTTTCAATTCTTCAGCAATTTCATCAGGCAAAATGTTCAGGAGCAGAGAGTCTGATTTCTTCTTCGATTCCTCCAGCAAAACTTTCTGCTTTTCTATTTCAATGGTCCGTTGCCTTACCTTTTCTTCCAGCTGCCCGTTATATTCCTGTAGCTCGTGAATTAGTTTTTTATTATTCCTGCGGAGCAAAACGGTTTCAACCGCATTATCGATCGTTATCTTCAATTCATCTTTATCCCAGGGCTTGGTAATATAGCGGTATACTTTACCGGTGTTGATCGCTTCAATGATTGATTCAACATCGCTGAAGCCCGTAAGAATAATACGGATATTATCCTGGTCACCGGGAATATGTTGTAAAAACTGTACACCGGTCATGTTCGGCATACGCTGATCGGTAATCACCACATGGATATCATTTTTTGAAAGGATTTCTATCCCTTCCTCTCCACTTAGCGCCGTAAAAACATTATAATCCCTTCGCAAAGCTGCGCGGAAAGAATTGAGATTATTCGATTCATCATCTACGTATAAAACATTGTATTGATTTTTCTCCTGTTCCATAGTTAGCCTCTCAGGGGTTGTTGTATTGGAATGCTTATTATAAATTCAGCGCCTTTACCCGGCGTCGAAAATACTTCTATTTTTCCATTATGTTTCTCCACAATGCCGTAAGAAATGGATAAACCAAGTCCTGTACCTTTACCAACTTCCTTGGTGGTAAAAAAAGGATCAAATATTTTATTTTGCACGTCTTCGGTAATCCCGGTGCCAGTGTCCTTCATTGAAATCTTTACCATATTACCCTGCAGCCAGGTCTTGATGAAGATACGGCCCTCCTGCGGTATCGCCTGAATGGCATTGGAAAGGATATTCATAAAAACCTGGTTGAGCTGTCCCGGAAAACAATCGATATCCGGTATATTTCCATAGTCTTTAACTACCGTGATACGATTTTTATAGGTGCTGTGTAATAAGGTAAGCGTCGACTCCAGGCTATCATTCATGTTCGCTTTTTTGAAGACATTCTGATCCATGCGCGAGAAATTCCGGAGTCCTCTCACAATTTCGGACGTGCGTCTGGCGCCTTCTTCAATACCTTTCAACAGGTCATGGATCTCCTGGATGGTCATTTTTTGTACTGCCTCCTGGTTGGATTGCCTCACTTCTTCAAATTCTTTTTCCAGCTTTTTTTCTTTTATTATTTTTTCATAATCGGCTACAATTTTTAAGATATCCGCCATGTCATCTTTTAAAGGTTGAATATTGGCTGACACAAAATTGATGGGATTATTAATTTCATGTGCAATGCCCGCAGTAAGTTCACCTAAGGAAGCCATTTTTTCAGCCTGTATCAACTGTTGCTGGGTTGCCTTTAGGTTATCAACCGTATCATAAAGGGTTTTATTGGTATGGGCCAGATTAAAATTGGCTTTATTAAGTTCCTGCGTCGCCTGGCCAAGGTCTTCAACCATTTTATTGAAAGCTTTTGACAACTCACCAATTTCATCACTCGAATGGCTTTTTACCCGTTGGGTCAGGTCTCCCTCGCCTACCCTGTGGGCGGCATCCCGAAGGGCCAGTACAGGAATAGAAATATGCCGGGACAACCAGAACCCTATAAGAATGCTGATAAAAAAAACCGCTCCGCTTACAATAAGGGAAGTAATACGGATTTTCATTTTACTTTTATTGATATCTGCTGTTGAAAAAGCCAGCAAAATTGCGCCGGAAATCGTCTTGGCCGTAAATGGAACTGACTTTACAATGATGGATCCCGGCGGATATTTTAAGGTATCCGCTTCAACACTGTCAGGGATCGTTTTAAATACAGCATATTTCTTCGGATTTTGTTTCCCGGTGCCATTATAAGAAGTGTCTTCAAGAATACTTACAAATTTCAGCCGATGATCATCTGTGACAAATCTCATAGCTTCTTTTATGCCTTCATAATTCTCGTCGTTATTGGCGATACGCACGCCCAGCGCTACGGTCTTGGCCAGGTTTTCTACTTCATTGGAATAATTAGCTAAAAGATATTTTTCCTGTTGAGCAGGAAAATAAAAAAGAGTGAAAAATGAAAAAAGTAAAACGATTGTAAAAACAGTTAGCCAGATCTTTGTCTTTAATTTAATACGCATATCGGTGAATAACTCATTTAACTATGGGAAAATAAAGACGGAGCGGTTTTTTATAATCCAATTTTTGATGGCCGGGTTTCTATCAAAATGATTTTTTCCCATCAACCGTAACGGTTTTAACCTCGGTGGCGTCCGAAGAAATTTTATCTAGTATCCCAATGGCCCCCGCGTTGTCAGCGACATAGGACACAAGTTCTTCGGCCGTGTTGCAAAACTTGGGCGTATCTGCTTTCCCCGCAAAAGAAATCTTCAGCCAGTATCCCTTTACCTCATCAGCGCTCATGTCATATATCTTTTTGCTAACTATTCTACCGATCGCGGTAGAGGTTTTCATCAGGACAATAGTTACTTTAGTGCCATTGCTCCATCTTTGTTTTTCCCCCATCAGCACTGATTTTAATTCGGACATTTTTATTTCTGCAGGGGCGCCTTTTGGATTGGCGATGACCGTTAACGTGCTTTCCTGGGCACCCGCAGATAAACTAATAACCAACATAAGCAGGCAAAACAAATAATATTTTGCAATGGGATGTAAGCTGGATAGATGATATGTCTTTATCTTAATCATTAAAATCCTATAGCAAATTGTGCCGTTACCTTATCGATATTGCCCTGTACTGCCGAATGCTGATGCTGGTATTCTAATTTTACGACTGCCAGGTAATTTAAACTGTACCGGATACCGGCCACAATCGAAGTAGTATTGTCTTTATTAAAATAGATCTCCCCTTCCTGGAAATTCAGGTTGTCGAGGCGGATATAAGGTGTAACCTTTTCTGTTATCCTGTATCCTGTATAGAGATACGACGCCAGGGTTTGTCTTGATCCCGTTGTATCGGTTTTATTAATACCCAGGGTGCCTTCTGCAAGCAATTCAAATTTTTTCCCGAAATATGCTACGGATCCTGAAAGCAGAGTTTGGTCTACCCGCCAGTCAATGATTTTGCCATGAACGTCGGCCCCCTTGGAAATCACATCGTGATAATAAGAAATCCCGAGGCGCAGTTTGTCAACGGGTTTGATATGAATAGCTGCCGTGACAGATTTATTCTTGTCATTATCACTCACCTCGCCTGATCCCAATCCATTGCCTACCATAAAATCATAACCGAATTTCAGTTTGCCCAGGTCATGGCCCTGTACGCTGGCACCTGTTGTATGTAGAGGTATGATATTGGCAGCAAATAAAAGCGGGCGTTCAATGGTAGGAAAAAAAACTCTTCCATGATGATAAGTATCATTCCAATAATTCAGGGGAGTATGGTGTTTGCCAATAAGCAGGTTATGGTTCCCTGCTAAATTATATTTGATCACCACCCGTTCAATACTGACGGAAAATTCAGTTGGCGAAGAAGGAGTGTATTTAAAAACACTTTCACCAAGAAAAGAAATACGGTCATGTAATTCAGAAGTAATAAAAAGATCCTGTTCCCCAAAGCCAAAGGAAGCTTTCCCCTTCTGGTAAGATACCAGGCCATCAATAAAACCCCTTATCTGTGTGGTTTGTGCAAAGGAAGAAGAAAAACAAAAACCTGTAAGAAAAAGCAGTAAAATGAAATATACTTTTCTGCAGATCCTCATACCCGGTAGTATTTACGCTAAAAATAAACTTATATAGTTATAAAAAAAAATCAGACTTTTCACTGCGCCCAGCCATCCCAGTCATCAGCGGCTCCAGCATCCAGTATCCAGCATCTAGCATCCAGCATCCAGCATCTGGTATCCAGCATCCAGCATCTAGCCTCCCTTCCTCCTGAACTGTCATTTCTATTAGCATTTTCAAAAAACCATATTCTTGTAAAGAAGGATACCGGCAGGAGTGCTTTATTTCATTATCTTTAAATGCCACCTTCTAGATGAGAATCAAATGACAAAGAATAAAATTGCAGGTCTCTTATTAATTTCCTCTTCCCTTGTATTTCTTACCTTATTATCCTGCAATAATCATCCAGGCGATATTCCTTTTCCTGAAAAAGAACTTGGTTATTCGCAGCCAGTCACGGTGCCACTGCAATTCACCGCTGAAAAAAAACTAACCTGGGATACCGCTAAACAAGGCGGGGTAAAACCGGTAATAAAAAAATTAGATCTTGATAGACTTCCTTCCAGGTCTTACGACAGTACAGGCTTCCAGCTTTTTGCCAAACCAC
Source organism: Chitinophagaceae bacterium (assembly GCA_025963615.1). Classification (GTDB taxonomy): domain Bacteria; phylum Bacteroidota; class Bacteroidia; order Chitinophagales; family Chitinophagaceae; genus JAFDYH01. Next base: position 4,858 of record JAOQAL010000533.1, read on the forward strand.
CGGAAGAAGTTCATTTTGATTTTAATAGCTTGCCGGACGCCGCTTTCAACCTGGATAATTTACCCTCAAAATCGTTGCATTTCAAAACCTCTATGCTGGCTCCCCCGGCCATGGTAAAAACGTTGCCGCCTTCAGTGCAAAAAGGAAATCCGCTTTCGATATTTGATTTTGGACCAAGGCATGGTCTTCCGGCAAAATTTGTTACCGCTTTGCTTAAAGACAAAAGTGGATTGATGTGGATAGCCAGTGCCGAAGGACTTTTCCGTTATGATGGCGAACATGTTCAAACATTTATACAAGGGTCTTTGGGAGCACCTATTGTAGGTATGGCAGAAGACAACAAGGGACGAATCTGGTTTATACAGGTTGGAAAAACAGGAATGATTGACCCTCAAATGGGTACCATAAGCTATACTGCTTTAATCAGCATTGGCGTTAATTCTCTTTCCAAAATAATAAAGGACGAAAATGGGCGCATCTGGATTTCAAAAACAACTGCTAAAGAAGTAATCATTATAGACCCGGCATCCCAAACCTATAAAAGTCTCGCCAGTTCAAACGGGCTATCGGATGTTGCAGGTGCAAATGATATAACAGAGGATGATAACGGTAATATATGGATTAGTACAGCTTTTGGCGGAGCCGATATTGTAAACCTGAAAACTAATAAAATAAAATATCTGAAAAACGTAAATGGGCTGGCTAAAGACTCATTGCGGGCAATAACTAAGGATAAAGCAGGACAAATATGGATAGGAATAGCTGGCGGCGGAGTTGATGCAATAGATGTACAACGGAACACCATCAGGCATTATAATGAATTGCAGGGACTCAAACAAGCGTTTATAGCTGATATATCATCTGACAATAAAGGCAGGATCTGGATTGGTAAAAACCAGGGGGTAGATATATTAGATCCTGAAAATGGAAGAATTAGACTCATTGACAATAGTAGGGGTCTGAGTGAAAACTTTGTGACCTCCTGTACCATGGACAACAATCACCGGATGTGGGTGGCAACAATAGTAGGACTACATATCATAGATCAAAATGCCGAAACTGTAAATCCGTTGGGCACCACCAGTATAATAAGTTTGATGGAAGATGCTGTGGGCAACCTGTGGGTAGCCACCCAACGTGGAATTGAATTAATAGATGCTCAGAAAAAGAGGATCCGGCGCCTCGATAAATCGGATGGTTTGGGTAATGATTTTGTACAGTCCTTTGCAAAATTCGGTCAGCAAATATGGGTTACCACTAATGGGGGCCTGGATATTATTGATCCCCTGCATAAAACCATCGAACATACCGGGAAAAATGAAGGTCTTGTCAATGACACCATATATGTTGTATTTAAGGATAAGGCTGGTAGTACCTGGCTTACGGGCCCTAGTAACGGCATTGATTTGATTGATTCTGCAAAAAAAACAATACTTCATACTGATGTTGCCGGGGGATTAAGCGACAATAATATAGGAGATATAAAACAGGATCATGATGGCCTGGTATGGCTGGCATCAAATTCCAACGGAATAAATGTGGTGG
>JAOQAL010000259.1 GCA_025963615.1 Chitinophagaceae bacterium
AGATCCACTATCAAATTTTTTATATTGTCAGATACCCTCATAACTTGCACAGAAGGAACTATAAGGATTTTTGAAATTTTCCGGATTTCCTCTATTACATTTATTATATAATTACAAGATTCATCAAGATATATTTTTTCCTTTTTCTTTACATTTCTTTTTGCTAATTCTATATACAACTTGGCTGCACCCAGGATCTGGTTCAGATTGTCATGAAGTTCTTTGCCAATATCGTCCCGTTCAGATTCCTGTGCCGTAAGTACGGCATCGGTGATTTCTCTTTGCCGCGTTCCTCTTTCCTGCATTAATTGATTTTCCAGTAAAACCTTATCGGTAATGTCGGTTTCGATGGCGAAATATCTTTCACAATTTCCTTTCTCATCCAATAAAGCTTGTCCCTGAATATGCATCCAGTATTTCCGGCCTGTTTTAGTGTAATTGATAATATCACATTCAAATGGTTGTTTGCCATTCATCTTCTGCCTCATATATTGAACGGTTGTTGGGTTGGTTTCCTTTCCCTGGAGAAAACTACCCGGTTTTCTACCCATCACTTCCTGCGGCTCGTATTCTGTTATTCGGGTAAAAGCGTTATTAACCCATGTAATTTTCCCCCCGGAATCAGTGATAATAACAACATTCATTGTTTGCCTGGCAATAAGTGATAATTTTCTTTCGCTTTCCAGTAAATTCATTTCCGCTGATTTTCTGGTGCTGATGTCCTGCGTAGCACCAATCATTCGGGAAGCCTGGTCTCTCTCATAAATTATATGACCGCGGTCATGAACGTATGCATAGTCACCATTGGCTTTTTGAAACCGGTATTCATCTTCCCATACAAAAGCGGTTCCTCCAGTTATAATTTGATTTAGTTTGGTTACTACACGTACCTTATCATCGGGATGCAGGCGGCTCTCCCAAAAGCTTTGCGGGATAAGGGCATTCTCTATCTGGTAACCAAAAGCCCTTTTATGGCCGCCGTCTATCCAGAATATTTCGTTGGTCCTAAGATTCCATTCCCAAAGAGAATCATTGGTAACTTCTGTAACAAACTTGTACAACTCGTTCAGCATTTTCAGTTGCTGTTCCGGGTATTCCGAATTAGCGGACTGGTTACATTTTGTAAAAGAGACCGATAACGTATTGTCGCAGTAATAGGCAATGATGTCAAACTTTGCGGCCATTTCCGGCCAATATGTTTTAAAATGAAGGGCAATTTCTTCCGGGCTCATTTCATTGAAAGCCGCGCTGGAATTTAAAGAAATTGTCGCCGCAAATTTTTCCCATAGATTTTTCCCCACTATCTCCGCAGCCGGAACCTTTAATAATATTTCCGCTGCCCTGTTCCAATACCTTACAATCCAATGGCTATCGACGGTAAAGAAACCGTTGGTTATAGTTTCGGTAACCGGTTTTCCTGCATAGCCATAGTTGTTGGGTTTTTTTTGAATACCATTTGGATTTGAATTAAGTTGAACAACCATAGTGTAGCTTTATATGATTAATCTTCCCGGGTGCGGATTTTTATCTTTTAGGATGGAAGCATATTCTTACCCGTTTTGATAATAACCGGGATATTTTACCCTGGCCTTTGGATTTATTAAATCCGGAATGAGGAGGCGGGGCCGGATAAAGAAAACTTGCCTGTTTGTCTTTTTTTCTTTTAAAAATAGTGGTGTAAAGTTCAGTACAATATGCTGACAAGTGTTACATAACTATGGATAAAAGTTACATTATTCACATATTTTTTGGCATGTGACTACCCGAACGAAGAGCACAAAGAAACCCGCCTCTACAGTGGGAAACCGAATACGCATTAAAACCGTTCGTTAAAAGAATGCCGGGTAGACATGCGAATGTTACAATATTTTTCAGGAATTGTGTAATATTCATCCTGGCAAACAAGCTCAATTTTGCAGTGTAGTATTTAAAAAAAATAAATGATCAAACAGCATTCCAGAAAGTTTATTCTGCTTTTCGGCAATATAGGCAGCATAAGTATATAAATGAAAAGTGGAATAAAGACATGCTACCTCTGAAAAGTGCCAGGCAGCTGCCCTCAATTAAATTTTAGGGCGGCTGTTTTGTTTTCAGGAGATGAGTAGTTAAGACTAAATAGGTCATTGACCGATGGATCCCAAATTAATTAAAAGATGTATTGCTTGAAAGTTGATATGTCTTTAATTGCCCCGTCTTAAAAAGCGGGCAATTGGATTTGAGAAATTATTATGGTTTCAGTTTATTTCTTCTTTCAGAGAGACAGAAAATAAAGTGAATCATATTTTGGTTTTTAATTTCTTTCTCTTTTCAGGAAGCATGCAAATAAAGTCCAACCCATTTTCCACGCCTGGTTAAAATAGCTGTACACTGCTGGATTTGTTGATCAACGATTATTACACTTGAAAGCCAGTATTTAGTTTTTAGATGGTAAAACCAGATCGACTACAGTAAACGGATTGGATCGACTACGGCAAAATTGATGGTATCTGCTATTTCGAACGAGATTCGGACCATTATCTTTACTACGCCATAAAACTACCTATTATGAAAAGCAAATCAAGCCTGTTTATCATAACAACTCTTTCTTTATTTTCTTTCTCAAATGCAGTCTTCGGGCAAGCACCGAACTTAGGAATCGCAGCTAATTTTACCCTTTTTACTGTTACCGGAGCCATGGATAACACAGGAGTTACTACCATTACAGGTAATATCGGTACCAACACAGGTGCTATCTCCGGTTTCGGTACGGTGAACGGTGGAGTATATCATAATAACTCTATAACCCGGCAATGTTCAACCGACGTAATAGCTGCATATACTCAATTGAGCAACACGGCTGCCACGTCAACTACCCATACTCCCGCGTTTGGAGGTGGAGAAACTCTTGTAGCAGGAATATATGCCATCGCTGCTGCCGGCTCGGTTGCGGGAGTTCTTAATCTGGATGCACAAGGAGATCCCAATGCGGTATTTATTTTTAAGTTTGGCGGAGCATTTACTACAGCCGCTTCCAGTACGATCAATTTGATCAATGGCGCATCGGCATGTAATGTGTTTTGGGGAGCTGATGGTGCAATAGCGATGGCCGCGGGCACGATTATGAAGGGAACTCTTATTGCAAATAACGGAGCCGTTTCAATGGGCGACGGCGGCACACTGGAAGGAAGGATGTTATCTACAACCGGCGCGGTTTCTGTTTATGGAGACTATATTTATAATAGTTGCGGGTTTATTACTCTTCCTATTGAATTGCAGTCTTTTACCGGTACCTGTGATAGGCATAATGTAATTCTGAAATGGAGTACTGCATCAGAAGCCGGCAACAATTACTTCACGGTAGAACATAGCGCTGAAAGAACAAACTGGCAGGCGATTGGAATAGTTAAAGGAGCAGGAAGTTCATCATCGCTTAATAACTATTCTTTCATTGGTGGCTTATCTGATAAATTGATCTCCTACTACAGGATAAAACAAACTGATTTTGAAGGGAACCATACATACAGTTACGTTGTTGCTCTCAAAAAATGTAGTGATAATACATCTGAAAATTTAACGCTTCACCCAAATCCATCTCTTGGTAAATTTGATTTATCCTATTCCGGTAACACGTATCAGGTCCATAAAATTGAAATATTCAATTCCCAGGGGCAAAAATTGTATGAATCGGTTGGCTACCAGCAAAAATTTGATTTATCAAATAATGGACCGGGTGTATATTTTATGATTGTTCATTTGTATTCAAAAGCCATTCACCTGAAAATTGTAATTGCAAAATGATTAATACAACCTATAAACGGGCCTGTTAATTTAAGAATTTCTCCAGTCAGAGGCTAATTTAAAAGTGCATCTTAATCTATATGGACAAAATAATGATCTCTTCTACGTACCAGTCCCGGCATCAAGGCAAATTGACGGCTACAGCCAGAGGTGACTCACTTTGCCACCAGGCCTTCGACAATTCTTTGCAGGCAAATATCATTACCACTGTCGGCAACGGAACTATAGTAATGGTCAACGAAGCTGCCTGTAAACTCCTGGGGTATTCTAAAAAGGCATTATTAAACAGGAACCGGTCAGCTATTTTTGATATCAATCAAAGAACCTTCAAAAGAATGCTGAAGCAGAGAACGGCTGAAGGACGTTCTATCGCTTTCGTGACAGCCAGGAAAAAAAATGGCCGCGTGGTTCCCTGTGAAATTACTTCTGCAGTTTTTATGGATGAGGATGGAATCGCGCAGGCGATTACGACCATTGCCGATCTCAGCCAAAATATCCTGAGACAAAAACATATTGACCTTAGAAAGGAAAAAATAGTAGCTGATAATATTGATCTGGTCAAATCAAGACAGAAAAAGATTGACGCTAAAAAAGATAAAGTCGTGGCGGATAACATAGATCTGGCTATATCAAAGCAAAAGAAGATTGATTACAAAAGAAATAAAATTGTCTCGGATAATATAGATCTGGTTAAATCCAATCAACGAAAAATTGATGCAAAAAAAGAAAAGAAAGTTTCAGATAATATTAATCTTGCGAAATCAAAGCAAAGGAAGATTGATATCAAAAATGAAAAAATAGTGCTCGGTAATATAATACTGGCTCAGGCAAAATCAGATGCCAGCCAGACAGAAAATAGCGAATGGAAAAAAAACCTGGGTAAAACATTGTACGATGTAATATGGGACTGGAATATAGTCAGCGGCCAAATTTATGTCAGTGATAGCATTGAAGAGCTGTTTGGCTATTATTTGCAAAATAATACAATCAGCTTTACAGACTTCCGCCGGTTCCTTCTTCCGGAAGAAAAGGAGGGTGTTGAGAAAAAACTATTTGAATCACTGGCCTCACATGATAAAAGCTGGAATGATTCTTACCGGCTCAAAAGAAATGATGGTTCTATTGCTTCCACTACCAGCAGGGCAAGCATAATAAGAGATAAAGAAGGGAAAGCAATTCATTTGATAGGTACAGTGAAAGATATAAGCAAAATGGAGGAACTGAAAAGAAAACTGGATGAACAAATTATCATAAAGAATGAAAGCAGCGAAGGATTCAACCTGGCCGCCAAACTTTCTTATGATGGCTTATGGGACTGGAATATATTAACCAATGAATTTTTCCTTGGTGCCGGGTTTGAAGAATTGTTTGGTTATCCTGTCAGGAACGCTGACAGTATTGGATTTGACTGGATCAATTACCTGCACCCTGACGACAAAGAGGCTGTTGAAAAAGGGCTTCACGCTGCCCTGGCTTCGTCTGGTTCTAACTGGGAACATGCTTACCGGTTTATAAAAACCGACGGTACGATTGCCAACGTATTTGGCAGGGCAAGTATCATAAGGGGCGTTGACGGAAAAGCCTGCCGCATGATTGGGGTGATACACGATCTCAGCCGGCAAAAAGAACTCGAGGAAAAACTATCGCAGGAGATTCGATTAAAAGAGAAACAGATTGCTCAGGCGACTGAGGAAGCAAAGGAGACCGAGCGGTATGATATCGGAAAAGAATTGCACGATAATGTGAATCAATTGCTGGGCGCCTCCAGGCTTTATATTGAAATGGCAAAAAGGGGCGGTGAAGACAGTGCAATGCATTTGAGCCGTTCTGCTGAATATACGCTGGCGGCTATTGAAGAGATCAGGAAATTAACCAAAAGAATGACAACTGATACGATTAAAAATTTTGGGCTTTGCGAAGCGATCGCCAGCGTTAGCCGGGATACGATGGAAATCTATCCTGTTAAAATATCATGTGCACTGCAAAGCTTTGTGGAAGATACGGTGAATGATAAATTCAAGCTGAATCTTTTCAGGATAGTCCAGGAACAACTGAACAATATCTTAAAACATGCCAGGGCCACGGAAGTTACCATCGGCCTTTCACAAAATATGGAATCAATCATACTCATCATTTCCGATAATGGGGTAGGTTTTGATATCTTCAAAAAACAAAAAGGAATCGGAATGTCCAATATGAAAAACCGGGCTGCATGTTATAATGGAACCGCAGTTTTTGATTCCAAACCCGGCAAAGGCTGTATTTTGACGGTAGTATTCCCGGTTAAAGAAGATATTGGAACCTTAAAATACCCTTAGGTAACTCCCTAATTCGAAGTGAAAGGACTGCTGTAGAAATTTTATAATTTGTTCTTCAACCGTTAGCATACGATAAAATCTTTTATTCCAAAACCACTATTTCCCTTTGCGAATGTCTGTCAAAAAATGCTTTTTTTATAACTGCCATAGTTGGCAGGTCACCTGCTGGTAGCAATTAAGAAAAAGGAGGTTTCATTTGACAAACACAATTGCAAAAATGATAAAACAGTAATCCAACTGCATGGGTATGCTGTATAGGAATCCTAACAAGAATATAGGTCTCCGGTAGCAGAACTTCTGTTACTACTTTTTAATTATACTGATTTCTCCCGTCCGTTCAATAAATATTTCCTCGATGCCATCCAGATCCTGTTGGTTTGCCTGAAGCCTGACCTCTTCCAGAATCTCTTTATGTGAGATCTGAACCTTTTTCATGTTGTTTTTGAGTTCCTCTCCTTTACTGTACAACATAACTTTATCCCCTTTAACGATTTTGCCGATGGTTTCATTGTAATAACTCATCATTGCAAGCAGGCGATGCAATAGAACCATCACCAGGGCAGCGCAAAAAGTAGGAATAAATGGAGAAGCCCCCGTAATTGCGCGGCTCAGTACCGCACCCAGCATGATGATTATAACATTATCGAGAGCAGTTTTTTTGCCAAATGTCCGAACGCCAGCGATTCGAAGCATGGCAAGGGCAACAAAAAAAGTTATGATGGTCCTGACACTCATCTGCAGGCAACTCAATTCCCTGCCTTCTCCTATAAGCGTATTTATTAAGTCCATAAACAATCCTTTAATTATTAGCAATACAAAAACCGGCCCTGCAAACAATAAGCCTGGAAAAAAATTACCTGCGTCACCCCGCCTTTCATATTCCTATCAACCCCGTTTTAAAAATTTTGTAGAATCCTCTACACATTAAATCTCCGTTTTCCTTTTTAAACAACTATTATAGGCGGGGGAATCAAAATTGCAGGAGCTGAAATAAGAACACATAAATCTGCAATATTGATATCAAGATCTATTTACACAAATAAAAAATATGCCGTATGAGTAAGTCAACTACCCGCAAAAAAGTTGCATCACCAAAAACTGAAAAAGTTCCTGCAGCCTACGCAAAGACCAGCCCCGCTACCCCGGCAGTGGAAGTTGATAAATATAACTCTTCAAAATTCCAATCGACCAAAGAGGCCGACCTCGACACACAACTTCTCGGAACGGAAGATGGGATAATTAAACTTTTTACTGATTCCATTAAAGATATTTATTGGGCGGAAAATCATTTGGTGAAAGCCCTGCCTATAATGGCTAAAGCAGCCTCTTCAAAAACATTAAAGAATGCAATCACAGAACATCGGGAACAAACAAAAATCCATGCCGGGAGACTGGAGCAAATTTTTGAAAAGCTGGCTATAAAAAAAGAGGCAAAGAAATGTGATGCTATGGAAGGATTGACCAAAGAAGGAGAGGAAATGGTTGAGATGACGGACAGGGATACCCCAGCGCGTGACTTGGGAATTATCATGGCTTCCCGGAAAGTAGAACATTATGAAATGGCTGCTTACAGCGGACTTGTAAAACTTGCCGATAGATTAGGCTACCCTGAAATTTCCGCTTTGCTTTCAGAAACGCTGGAGGAAGAAGAAGAGGCCAATAACATACTGTCGGATATTGCTGATGATAATATTGTATTGAACGGAGAATGAGGACAACGGGAAAAACTGAATACTTACGTCACAACATTCATTACCAATAAAAATTATAAAAATGCCGGATTCGAAAAATAATCTCCCAGAGGATAATAAAAAAATTACCAGCCTTCAACCGGATAAAGAAGATTCGACGGGTGAATTTTTAACGACCAACCAGGGCCTGCGGATAAATGACGATCAGAATCAGCTTAAGTCTGGCGAAAGAGGGCCCAGTCTGCTCGAGGATTTTATGTTTCGGGAAAAAATCACTCACTTCGATCATGAACGCATTCCCGAAAGGGTAGTCCATGCCCGCGGTTCCGCAGCACATGGTGTATTCCGGTTGGATAAAAATATCAGTAAATTCACGAAAGCAGGTTTTTTATGCGATACCGCCAGGGAGACGCCTGTATTTGTGAGATTTTCTACCGTTGCAGGTTCAAGAGGCTCGACTGACCTGGCCCGCGACGTTCGTGGTTTCGCAGTCAAGTTTTACACCGAAGAAGGAAATTTCGACCTGGTTGGTAATAATATGCCAGTTTTTTTTATCCAGGATGCTATCAAATTTCCTGACCTGATACACGCTGTCAAACCTGAGCCACACAATGAGATGCCTCAGGCGGCTTCCGCGCATGATACTTTCTGGGATTATATATCACAAACACCGGAGTCCGCGCATATGATTATGTGGTTAATGAGTGACCGGGCAATTCCGCGGAGTTACCGGATGATGGAAGGTTTTGGCGTGCATACATTTCGCTTGATCAATGCCGAAAATAAATCCTGTTTTGTTAAGTTTCACTGGAAGACTTTGCTCGGTATTCACGCTGTAGCCTGGGATGAGGCCCAGCATATTTCAGGTAAGGATCCTGATTTCCACCGCCGGGATTTGTGGGAAGCTATTGAAAATGGAGATTATCCGCAATGGGAATTTGGAGTTCAGATAGTACCCGAAAAAGACGAGCACAAATATGAATTTGATTTACTGGATCCCACCAAATTAATTCCGGAAGAACTTGTACCCGTTATGCCTATCGGTACACTAACCTTAAACCGCAATCCGGATAATTTTTTTGCCGAGACCGAACAAGTGGCATTTCATGTAGGGCATGTAGTGCCCGGAATTGATTTTACGAATGACCCCCTTTTACAAGGACGCCTGTTCTCTTATACTGACACGCAATTAATCCGTCTCGGCGGACCCAATTTTCATGAAATACCAATTAACCGTCCTATTGCACCGGTTCACAATAATCAACGGGATGGTCATATGCGTCAAGCAATAAATAAAGGTAAAACAGCCCACAGCCCGAACGGTATGTCGAACGGTTGCCCCTTCCAGGCGGGGATGTTACAGGGGGGATTTACAAGTTTTCCCGAAAAAATTTCGGCAAACAAAATCAGGGAGAGAAGCCAGAGCTTTTTTGATCATTTCAGCCAGGCCAAATTATTTTTCAACAGTCAGTCAGATCCTGAAAAAAATCACCTGACAGATGCACTATGTTTTGAACTCGGAAAAGTTGAATTGATTTCCATTAAAGAAAGAATGCTTTATTTTCTTGCCCAGATTGATGAAAGTCTTGCAGCCGCAGTTGCTTATTGCCTTGGACTTCATGTTCCAAAAGCGCTGAAGACCCCCTTAAACCAAACCGTTCCGGCCGATGCTGACCCGGAAAAATACCGTTCAATTGTAAAAGAAGGTTCGCTTGAAAAATCGGCGGCATTAAGTATGGCATTTACCAAAAAAAATTCCATAGCTACCCGCAAAATTGCAATACTGGCAGCAGATGGTGTTAATGAAAAGAACCTGAATAAGGTTCAAGATACATTAACAGCCGAAGGCGCCATGTGCGATGTCATTTCAACAAAACAGGGTTTCATTTCTGGTACCAATGACGGCAGTATC
>JAOQAL010000263.1 GCA_025963615.1 Chitinophagaceae bacterium
AGCAAAAAGTTCTGCCTGCGCCATCAAATAGATAGCAGAAGCGATAATCCCCAACCAGTTAATCCATCCCGGGAAAGTTTTTAACCGCATAAATGCATACGATATCATAACAGTCCAGATAATTGTAAATAGCTGACCCAAATGTTCGCCAAGCAGAACGCCTCCAAACTGGTGGATGGTTTGAAAAGAAAAGATGGCGGCGGTTTGGGTTGCGACTCCACTGGCTGATACATAACTATTGGCAAGTAACGGTATTACAAACACCCATCTTAACAAGGCAATGATTTGAACGATGCCGGAAATAACACCAAAAGTGGTTGCCCACCTGATAAAGCCTAGTTTGGTTTCTAACTGTTGACCAATCAGGACGTAAGCAATAAGCAGCGGGATGCCAAGTATGGCGAATGCCCACCAGGTTAAAATCAGCAGACTCCCACCAGCATGAAACCGGGTCAATATAGTTCCCGCATCTTGCCGTAGTATATCCGGGTATTCAAAGGTCATTGTTAAAATGGTGTACGGAATAAATACTCCAATAGCTCCGGTGATAAGTAGTAGTCCGGTTGTTTTTTCCTTTGTCATGAATCTGCTTTTACATTGGTAGAATGGTAAATAATTCTATTTTTTCATCTCTTCCTCTCAACTCATTTTTTCCTAACGGTTTAATTTGAAATCTGGAAGAAAGGTCAAGTTTCTTTATCAGTTGATCAGAAATGAGTATATCTACTTTATAAATATTGCAAAGGCCTTGTATGCGGGCAGTCGTGTTAAGTACATCGCCCGTGAAGATGATTTCTTTTTTAATATCGCCTATTTCTCCGGTAGTCACTTTCCCAAAATGAAAGCCTGCTTTGAATTCAGGTAAGAAGCCGAATTTTTCATGGTATTTTTTTGCTTGTTTTATGATTTTTGCTTTGATGGTAAAAAAACATTGAATACAGTTGTTGTCCTGCAGGCCGCGGGTGAGTTTCCAAGACACAATAATCTCATCGCCTACATATTGATAAATTTCTCCGGAATGTTTTATGATCGGGTCAGATAAATCGGAGTAATACTCTCTGAGCATTTCGAAATATTTTACATGACCCAGGTTTTCAGCTATCGTGGTGGAAGATTTCATGTCCAAAAACATAAAAACTCTTTCTTCTTCTTTTGGTTTATGATATTTTCCTGTAAAAAAGTTATTAAGCACCCCGTGACCAATGTTTTCACTTACTTCAGTATAAAACTGCGACACGACAATTATGGCAGCCATATATACTGCCACACTCCAAAAAGCATAATTGAACAGGAATGCCCAAACGTTAATCCATACCTTATTATTAAATAGGCTGGTATGAAGCTCTATGGAATTAGCAATAGCTGTGACAGCCAAAAGAAATGATATAATTATTGCCAGATACGATAATGACTTATAAATAATTTTTTTGCTGAAACTCATTCGAATAAACAACCCATAAAAAATTTGTATTTCAATTATTCCGATTAGTAATCCTGTTATAAGGGCTGAAATGGGTGTAACAAATATGGTTCTGGCGAAAGTATAAGGATTTCCCGTGGAAGGGTAGTAAGTGAGATCGCCAAGCAATCCTTTTTCAAGTTGAGTATAGACAAGGCTAAAGATCAGCCAGATCACACCAAAAGGAATGATTCGTGAAATATTTCTTTTGGTTTTGGGAAGCATTTTTGAAAAATAAAAATTAGAAGAAGCTTGCAGGTAGTAAATTTTATCAGGCCGTCTCCGAAGTTAACCTAATTCATTTTTAATTTTGATCCGTTATTTGTCAAAACAAAAAATCCCAGCCTTCAGCCGGGATTCGGTATTTTGAATCATGAATCGAAAAATTTGGTAAATCAGCCTTTAAGCAACCGCCTTTTTCACCAGGGCCGCTGCCTCGCTTAATAATATCGCAGACTGCACTTTGAGGCCACTGTCATCAATCAATTTTTTTGCTTCTACTGCATTGGTGCCCTCGAGGCGAACGATGATCGGGATATTGATATTACCCAGCTTTTTGTAAGCCTCAATAACGCCGGCAGCCACACGATCGCAACGGACGATACCACCAAAGATGTTGATTAAAATCGCTTTGACATTGGGGTCCTTCATGATAATCTTAAAACCAGCTTCAACGGTCTGTGCATTCGCTGTGCCGCCCACATCGAGGAAGTTAGCAGGCTCACCGCCACTTAGTTGTATCATATCCATGGTGGCCATTGCCAGCCCGGCACCATTCACCATACAACCTACATTTCCATCTAATTTTACAAAATTCAGATTATATTTTCCGGCTTCTACTTCTGTTGGGTCTTCTTCTGTTACATCTCTCAATGAGGCAAGGTCCGCGTGGCGGACAAGGGCATTATCATCCACATTCATCTTGCAATCAACCGCCACGACCTTGTCATCCGCGGCTTTGAACAATGGGTTTATTTCAAGCATAGAGCAATCCAACCCAACATACGCGTTATATAAATTGGTAACAAATTTCACCATGTTTTTAAAGGCTTCACCGTGCACGCCTAAATTGAATGCGATTTTTCGCGCCTGGAAAGGAAGTAAGCCGCCACCAGGATGAACCCATTCCTTAAAAATCTTTTCAGGAGTATCGTGAGCTACATCTTCAATATTCATCCCACCTTCGGTGCTGTACATTATTACATTCTGTCCTTTTGTACGGTCCAACAATATGGATAAATAAAACTCCTTCCGTGGGCTTGGGCCATCGTAATACATGTCCTGCGCCACTAAAACTTTATTGACAACTTTGCCCTGGGGTCCGGTTTGTATGGTCACCAGGGTGCCACCAAGAATTTTCTTGGCAAACTCTGTTATTTCATCCAGGCTTTTGGCTACTTTCACTCCATTGATTCCTGTTTCAGTTACAGTTCCTTTACCGCGTCCGCCTGCATGTATTTGTGCTTTTATAACGGCAAAGCTACTGCCTGTCTGTCCCTTTATCTGGCGGTAAGCGTCTTCCACCTCATGCACCGTACTGCAGGCATATCCTTCCTGCACCGGCACATCGTATTTTTTTAATAATTCTTTAGCCTGGTATTCATGGAGATTCATGAGTAAAAATTTGATGCGAATATAATTGATTCACATTTATTCTCAGCCTTCCGTTTTGATAATTACAGGGGGTAAGGATTTGAGACAACAAATTTCAACTACCCGTTAATCTGCCAATGCTGTTTTTGCTATCTGGAAGCTGCGAACTTCTTCCATGGACTTTTAGTTGGTTTTTTTTTGTCCCGCAGTACAGAGCCCGCAGCTATAAGCTAATAACATATATTTGCGACTTATAAAAATGATACTATGCCGAAACCGGTACTGGAGCAAATAAGTGAGTCGGTGGACTTTATCCGTAAGCAATATTCTCATCAACCGCAGATAGGTATTGTATTGGGAAGCGGGCTCGGGAATTTCAGTAATGAAATTGAGATCGAAAAGGTAATCAGCTATGCCGATATTCCTCATTTTCCCGTATCAACGGTAGAAGGCCATTCCGGTAAATTGCTTTTTGGCCGCATCAGTGGGAAAAAAGTAGTGTGTATGGCCGGGCGGTTTCATTTTTACGAAGGATATGACCCGGGCCAGGTTGTATTTCCAATAAGAGTTTTGAAATTCCTGGGCATCAAAGCCCTTTTTTTGTCGAACGCCGCAGGGGGTGTTAATCCTGCATTTAAGGTGGGCGACCTGATGATTATTACCGATCACATCAGTTTTGGTATCCAGAATCCATTAATAGGAAAAAATATTGACGAACTGGGATTGCGTTTTCCCGATATGAGCGAACCTTATAAAAAAGAGTTCATAAAAATAGCGAAATCCATCGCGGCAAAAAACGGAATAGTTTTGCGGGAGGGGATATACTTTGGCGTAACGGGCCCCACTTTTGAAACAAGGGCTGAATACAAATTGATCCATGCGGTAGGCGCCGATGCCGTAGGGATGAGTACGGTACAGGAATGTATAGTCGCCAATCATATGGGATTGCCTGTTTTTGCGATGAGTGTAATTACTGATTTGGGAATACGGGAAGAAGAAAATAAAATTACCCATGCAGAAGTTTTACAGGCAGCTAAAGAGGCTGAACCACCTTTTGCCGTTATTTTCAGAGAAATGGTGGGAGCCATTTAACGATGCTATAACCACAATTGCGCTTTTCTGTGTTAATTTTCCGACTGAATTAATTTAAAATACTGGTAAAGAAAATCACATACCTGTTTATATTTTGTTTTCTCTGTTGCTCCCTGGTATCCGTGGCGCAATTGCCAGGCAGGTTGCGTAATATGGGAAGTGCTTTCAAAGGCGGCGGCGGTGGCGGCAAGACGGATAGCCTGAAGCACCGTGATAAGTTAGAGGATTCTGTTACTATTTATTTCCGGTACCTGGATTCAAGCCGCAATTATAAATTGGATTCCTCTATCAGTGATTTCACCAAAAAATTTCCTATTCCCGCTACGAATATTTATCTCGGGAACGATGGATCGGCTTCGGAATCCTTGCTTTTTTCTCCCACCCTGAAAGCTGGCTTTGACCCAGGGTTTCATGCATTCGATATTTATAAATGGAAACCGGAGAAAGTGCGTTTTTTTAATACCACAAGACCCTATTCGGAGTTGAACTACCTGGTCGGCAGCCGGTCAGAACAAATTATCGAAGTATTGCACACGCAGAATATACTGCCTAACTGGAACGCATCCTTTAATTACAGGATGTTGAATTCGCCTGGATTTTTTTTAAATCAAAAAGTTGTTCATAATAATTATCTTTTTACGTCATGGTACCAGTCTAATTCAAAACGGTATAATAATTATGTGATAATACTTTCCAATAACCTCGGGGCGAGTGAAAACGGCGGTTTTTTCAGCGATGAAAAAGCTGTTTTGGCAGATCCCGATTTCAAGGACCGTTTAACGATTCCTACAAAAATCGGGGACAATGAGGCCTATTCCACCAATTTTTTTAATACAAAAATTACAACGGGTAACCATTACCGTGAACTGACCATGCTGATGCGCCAGCAATATGATTTTGGAAAAAAAGATTCAATTGTTACGGATTCTACAGTAACTCCACTGTTTTACCCCCGGCTGCGCTTTGAACATACATTCAGCTATAATAAATATAGTTACCAGTTTTTAGATGCTGTTCTTGACACGTCCTATTTTACCCCTTATTATAACCTCACATTTCCTGATTCCATCCATTCCTTTACCCTGAGCGATCAATGGAATGACATTCAAAATGATTTTTCCATTTACCAGTTTCCGGACGCAAAGAATTTACAGCAGTTTATAAAACTCGGTGCGGCTGTTCAAAACCTGAATGGGCGGTTTGATTCAGGAGCAAAGTCATTCTATAACGTAGTGGCGCATGCTGAATACCGGAACCGAACCCGTAACAGGAAATGGGATATGGCAGCAAGCGGAAAGTTATACCTGAACGGATTTAATGCGGGCGATTATGAGGCGCATCTAAGCCTGCAACGTTTGATAGGCCGTAAACTGGGCTACCTGCAGGTGGGATTTGAAAATGTGAACCGGTCGCCTTCATTTTTATACAATACCAGCAGCAGCTTTTACCTTGACACAATAAAAAGTTTCAACAAAGAGAATACCACTCATTTTTTCGCTTCCTATTACAATCCGCTACTAAAATTAAAACTGTCGGGCGATTATTATCTTATCAGTAATTACATGTATGTTACCGGGTATTATAAACTTCGGCAGGAAAGCGCCTTGTTTAATTTTTTGCGGGTATCGTTGGAAAAAACAATTCGCGTGGGCAAACACTGGTTTTGGTATTCGGATATATACGTGCAGCAAAAAGCAGGAAATGTAGACTTGAATGTCCCCCTTGTTTTTACCCGCAACCGGTTAGCGCTGGAAGGCGTTTTTTATAAAAACCTGAACATCTCTACGGGCGTGGAGATTAGGTACAATACACCGTACAAAGCGGATGGGTATTCGCCGGTATTGGGTCAATTTACATACCAGGATAGCCTTACTATTTCAAACCGGCCGGACATCCGCCTTTTCCTCAATTTCCGGATAAAAAGTTTTAGATTATTTTTCAGCGCTTCCAATCTTAACTCCATCAGTATCAGCAATGGTTTTGGGTTTATAAGCAATAATATTCCTTCCCCAGGTTATGCGTACCCCGGGCTGCAGTTACGCTTCGGCATTTACTGGAGTTTTGTTAACTGATTGGCAATTCCATGGATTTTTGCCCTAAACAGGATAAATGGGCTATGAATTTTCAAACTGGTAACTATCTTTGTAGTACCGGATGAAAAAAGTTTCAGTAGTAATATTAGCTATTTTGTATTTTGCCATCAGCAGTGGTATTATAGTGAATCTTCACTATTGCATGAACCGCTTTGCTTCTGCAGATTTCAGTTTGGTCTCCGGTAAATTTCAATGCGGTGAGTGCGGTATGCAGAAAACTAAATCGCATGGTTGTTGTCATGACGAGATAAAGCTGGTCAAACTGCAGGACGATCAGAATAAATCCTCACAGGTTGCAACCGGTATTGCCTTTCTTCAAGCGGTAGCCATGACTCCCTCGGAGTTTATCGTCACATCTTTCTATAATGCAGATGAGATCAATCATCATAAAGAGCATTCACCCCCCTTGCTAAGCCGGCGGGATACCTACCTGCAAAATTGCGTTTTCAGAATCTGATCGATAATAGTGATTGGCCGATAGTCAATACTGAATAGATCAGGTCGGCTTCAGATAAATTGAAGTTTTCAGTAGCGAAGTTTATCCACTATTGACAATGCATTATTCATATGCTAATTTTATTATCTCATTTCAAATTAATAACAATGAAAACGGTAAGACATTTTTCGATATTACTGGCCTGTTTTATAATGACAATATCTGTTTCAGCACAAAAAGTAAAGACCGAGTCTTTTAAAGTATCCGGTGAATGCGGAATGTGTAAAAAGAAAATAGAATCCGCCGCCAGGCAGGCTGGGGCAACGCATGCATCCTGGAGCCCGGAAACCAAAGTCTTGAAAGTTACTTACAATGTGAATGGTGGAGGTATTTCAGCTATCCGGCAAACCATTGCGAATAGCGGTTATGATACTCCAGGCTATAAAGCACCCGAGGAGGCTTATAATTCCCTGGATGAATGCTGTAAATATCCAAGAGAGGTCAATACGGCGGCGCCATGCTGTAGCGGTAAGGAGGAGATGAAAGACAGCAAATGCGCAGAGTTGCCCGTCTGTCAAGGCAAGGATTGCTGTAAAAAATCATAGTTTATTTAAAAGTTTTAAATATGAAAAAAGGAATAGTTTTTTTACTGCTGCTGATGGTGGGTTTTATACCGAAAGCTCAGTTTATGAAGGCTACCCTGCAGGCCAGCGGATTAACCTGCGCCATGTGTAATAATGCCATCAATAAAGCGTTAAAAGGGTTGCCATTTATAAGTTCTGTGAAGTCGGATATAAAAAACGCTTCCTTCGATATTGAATTTAAAGAAAAAACGGAAGTAAATATTGATGCGATGCGCAAGACGGTGGAAGACGCAGGATTTTTTGTAGCAAAATTGAAACTGACCGGGAACTTTGATAATGTCAATGTGAAAAATGATGAACATCTGGTAATTGGGGACAAGACATTTCATTTCCTGGAAGTAGACAACCAGGTATTAAACGGTGAAAAGACGCTGACCTTGCTGGATAAAAATTTCCTTACGGCAAAAGAATTCAGGAAGATGAGCCGTGCTACAAAGATGGCTTGCATGCAAACCGGTAAAATGACATCGGAAAAAGATGGCGCCGTAGTTAATACAAGAGTTTATCACGTTACAATATAACTACATCATGAGGCTATCTCAAAACTGGCATTTTAAAATAATCCCGCAGAGATGTTGAGAAAGTAAAGATTGATTCTTAACGTTCATTTCTTTGCATGAAATATTCCTTTTGAGACAGCCTCATTTTTAAACTTATTAATATGAAGGGCTTTAAAAGATCATTTCTTTTTATCACTGTAATTTTCCTGTCTTTTATGCTGTATGCCCAGCCTAAACCAGGCGACCTGGCGTATGAAATTGCTTTGACCAATCCGAAGGGTGATACGCTTTCGCTTTCTTCTTTGCAGGGAAAAGTGGTGTTGATTGATTTCTGGGCATCCTGGTGCGGACCCTGTCGTCTGTCAAACAGGTCTTTGGTAAAACTATATTCCAGGTATAAAAGCAAGGGCTTTGAAATATTCGGTGTTTCGCTGGACGAAAATAAAAAAGACTGGGTCCGGGCAATTAATAAAGATAAAATAAGCTGGCCGCAGGTCATCGACAACAGGGGATGGCAGGCTACGACGGCGATTGACTGGAACCTTTACCAGATACCTTCTTCCTATCTCATTAATAAAGACGGGATCATTGTAGGCGTTGATCTTGAAAAGAATGATCTTGAAAAAGCACTGAAAGGATTATTAAATCAGTGATTTTCAAATCATCATTATGCAAAAAATATTTATGGTTGTTATACTGCTTTCTTGCCTGCGTGTAAGAGGGCAGGAGTTGTATGTATATACTGAGCCAGCTTCTAATATGCCAGCCCATTCAATAAGTGCAAGGCTGACAGGTAATTTTATAGCGAAGGACCAAAGTGCAGATAACCGGTTTATGCAACGGTATAGTCCTGAAATAATGTTGGGTATAAACAAAAAATGGATGATTCATGCCGGAGCCAGTTTTGCGGATATGCATACCAGTAATTTCCGGTGGGAGTCTGTATATACCTATATCAAATACCGTTTTCTTTCCATTGATGAAGTTCACCAGCACTTTCGAATGGCTGCATTTGCCGATGTTGCTTATACCCGCAGCCCATTTGAATTTGATGACGTGAGCCTGCAGGGCGATAAAAGTGGTGTAGCCATAGGACTGGTAGCTACCCAACTGGTGAATAAGCTGGCTGTCTCCGCTACGGTTAGCCATATGCAGGTATTAGATGCTTCAAGGAATGATAAAGTGCTGTATACTCCTGCGCGAAGTTACCAGGCAGTAAATTATGCTTTGTCAGCCGGATATTTATTGTTTCCACGAAATTATACGGATTACAAACAGACCAATGTGAATTTGTACATCGAACTGCTGGGCCAACAAACATTGGATCGGAAAACGAATTACTGGGATGCAGCGCCGGCGGTGCAATTTATTTTTAATAGTAATTCCAAATTGAATATCGGGTATCGTTTCCAGGTCGCGGGTAACATGAATAGAATGAGCAGGCAAAACATGCTGCTGAGTTTTGAAAGAACCTTTTTAAATGTTTGGAAAAAGAAATAGGTGGAACTACAGATAAAAAATGGGGTGGGTGGAAGATGTATAAAATCGGTGAAGGGCATTTTTTAACCATTGTGGAATACCGCCCGTTACTGTTAAGCTGGGTAAAGTAGTCGTAGAAAAAGAACCGGTGTAAAGGTAACAGGGACAATGGCTTTCGCATTATGCTGAAAAAATACCGCTGACTTGGGCTACCATAATAAAAGGGAGGATCATCGCAGCAGATTTGCCCGTCGGAGCATAAATACAGTTAAGGCCAGTCTTGCACGGGCTTTGATTGATAAATTTTCCGTTGCTGCTGGAAAAAGGAGTGGGTTCGTTCATCCCGGTTGCCGACTTTGACTCAAACAAACAAATTTGTTTGTTTTGTTTGGGCGATTAAATTTGCTTCCCGAAACAGGAATGAATGGAACTGAAATACATACAGCAAATTGCCGTTGAATTATCGCTAAGTATCAAACAAATTATCAGTGTAAGTGAATTACATAAAGAAGGATCTACTATTCCTTTCATTTCCCGCTACCGGAAAGAGGCAACCGGCAATCTGGACGAAGTACAGGTGGGCCATGTGATAGACAAAATAAAATATTATGATGAACTGGAAAAACGAAAAGATACGGTTATTAAAACGATCGAAGCTGCAGGCAAATTAACGCCTGAGCTAAAACAGCGTATTGACAATAGTATCGATGCCACGGAACTGGAAGATATTTATCTGCCGTATAAGCCTAAACGAAAAACGAAGGCAACCGTTGCCATGGAGAAAGGCCTCGAACCTTTGGCTAAAATTTTATTTGATCAAAAGCCCCTGGATGTGGAAGCCGAAGCTTCAAAATACGTCAATGAATCCGGGTTATTACCGGGAGTAAAAGATATTAATGAAGCCCTGCAGGGCGCAAGAGATATTATTGCCGAATGGATTTCAGAAAATGAAAATGCCAGGAATATTGTGCGTAAGCTCTTTCAGTCGGAGGCCAAATTATCATCAAGGGTATTAACTTCAAAAAAGGAAGAAGAAGACGCACAGAAATACCGGGACTATTTTGAGTTCAGTGAACAATTAGGCAAGAGTCCTTCACACCGCATATTAGCCATACGGAGGGGGGAGAAGGAGGGGTTTTTAATCATGGATATTTCGGTAAACAAGGAAACAGCGAATGAAGAATTAAAGCGGGTTTTTCTAAAAGAGTCAAACAGCACCTCGCCGCATATAGCGCAGGCAATAGAAGATTGTTTTTACCGCCTGCTAAAACCTTCCATAGAAACTGAGTTTCGCATGGCCAGCAAGACCCGGGCTGATGAAGAAGCTATCCGGGTCTTTGCCGAAAACCTACGCCAGTTATTATTAGCATCACCCTTGGGGCAAAAAAGAGTGATGGCGTTGGATCCTGGTTTTCGCACAGGTTGTAAAGTAGTATGTCTTGATGAAAGCGGAATGTTCCTCAATTATACTACGATCTTTCCGCATGCTCCGCAAAATGACTGGCAGGGCGCCACCCTTACACTAAAAGAGCTGGTTGCCAAATATGATATCCAGGCAATTGGTTATGGCAACGGAACCGCCAGTAAGGAAACCGATCAATTGGTGCGCAATATAGATTTTGGTAAACCGGTTTCCATTTTCATGGTGAATGAAAGCGGCGCTTCTATTTATTCAGCCAGTGAAGTAGCCCGCGAAGAATTTCCTGATTATGATGTTACCGTTCGCGGTTCTGTCAGTATCGGCAGAAGATTACTTGATCCATTAAGCGAATTGGTGAAGATTGATGCCAAGAGTATTGGAGTGGGACAATACCAGCATGATGTGAACCAAACTAAATTAAAAGAATCGCTTGACCAGGTGGTACAGAGTTGTGTGAACTATGTCGGTGTAGATGTTAATACCGCCAGCAAACATCTACTGATGTATGTTTCGGGCTTAAATGCAACCGTCGCAAAAAATATCGTTGAATACCGTACGAAGAATGGAAGTTTCAAAACTAGGGAGGAATTGAAAAAAGTTTCCATGCTCGGACCAAAGGCTTTTGAACAGTGCGCAGGATTTCTGAGAATACCGGGTGCCCGGCATCCATTGGATAACTCTGCCGTACACCCGGAAAGCTACCATGTAGTGGAAGCGATGGTTGCCAAGGCGAATACGACCTTACGGGAGTTGATACAGCATGCGGAGATAAGAAAGCAGATTAAGGCTAAAGAATTTGTTACGGAGACAATCGGGCAATTTACGATTGAAGATATCTTAAAGGAATTGGAAAAACCCGGCCGGGATCCCCGATCTCCGATTGAAGAATTTCGTTTTGCCGACGGGATCAGCACGATGAGCGATTTAAAGCCAGGAATGAAAGTGCCAGGTATCGTCACCAACATCACTAATTTTGGCGCCTTTGTGGATGTCGGCG
>JAOQAL010000266.1 GCA_025963615.1 Chitinophagaceae bacterium
CCGTAAATGAACATCAAATGCTCTATGTTCATTTATGTTGCATGAAATATCTTTTAGATGTCGCAAGTCCCGGGAATAATTTTACGACCAGACTTTTAACACTCCTCCACAATTATCCAAGCGTAGATATAAGGGCATTAGGTATTCCGGCTGATTGGGAAAAGGAACTATTGTGGCTAACGAATGGTGAATAAAAAAAATTGACCATTCTCCATTGACTATTCACAATCGCCTACATTCGCGCTGCAATCCCCACACATGAACATTCTACTACTCGGATCAGGCGGACGTGAACATGCACTGGCATGGAAAATGTCGAAGAGCCATCACTGCGATAACTTATTCATTGCCCCGGGCAATGCGGGCACGGCACAGTTCGGCGTCAATCTCGAAATATCGGTGACTGATTTTGAATCGATCAAAAGAACCTGTATCGATCAGAAAATAAATATGGTGGTGGTTGGCCCCGAGGAACCTTTGGTAAAAGGTATTTATGATTTTTTTCAGAAGGATGAACAACTCGAACACATTAATGTAGTAGGGCCTTCTGCAGAGGCTGCGCAACTGGAAGGCAGTAAAGCATTCAGCAAAAAATTCATGCAGCGTCATGCAATTCCAACCGCGGGTTATGCGGAATTTACCGTTGAGAATTTTGAAGAAGGAAAAAAATACATCTCGCAACACCCTTTACCGGTTGTATTAAAGGCTGATGGCCTCGCTGCAGGTAAAGGCGTGGTGATCGCAATAACGCACGAAGAAGCGTTACAGGTTTTCGAAGAAATGATCATCAACAAACAATTCGGCGAAGCCAGCAGTAAAGTGGTGATCGAAGAATTTTTACAGGGAATAGAAGTAAGCGTATTCGCATTAACCGATGGGGAAGTGTACCAGGTCATCGGCCATGCAAAAGATTATAAACGCATCGGCGAAGGCGATACCGGGTTGAATACCGGGGGTATGGGTTGCGTAAGCCCCGTTCCTTTTATGGACGGGACCTTTATGACAAAAGTGGAAGAGCGCATTATCAAACCAACCATCAACGGCCTGTCGAAAGAGAAATTAAACTATCATGGTTTTGTATTTTTTGGATTGATGAATGTACAGGGCGAGCCTTTTGTGATCGAATATAACTGCCGCATGGGTGATCCTGAAACAGAAGTGGTCATGCCCCTTTTACAAACCGATATCGTTGCCCTGTTTGCAGCAATGGATAACGGCACTTTGGCAAATGCGAATATTGAATTTTACCCGCATAGCTGTGCAACGGTAATGGCTGTTAGCGGCGGTTATCCCGGCGACTATAAAAAACACTTGCCCATCGAGGGATTAACGGATCTGCAGACGGATGATTCAATTGTCTTTCATGCAGGCACCAAACAATTGGATAACAAAGTGGTAACCAATGGCGGCAGGGTCATTGCCGTAACCTCTTATGGAAATAATATTGCAGAAGCTGTTGAGAAATCGAAACAGGTTTTAGACAAGATATCCTTTGAAGGAATGTATTATCGCAGGGATATCGGGTATGAGTTTTGAATTTTAGCTGTGCGTTATTTTTTGACGGGTTGGATGAAGCCACTAAGTATCTTACATTTTAAGGCTACTATAGATTCGTATAAATGAGCTTACCACTATCCACAGTCGTTGAATAAAAGGCATCGGCCGGATATATTGCCGGGTATATTTTTTGGCCGCTACAATCAAATGCGTAATATAAAATCCCTCCGCTACCCATTCCCATTTGAATTAAGAAAGTAGGTTTATTCTGATAAGAACCCAGGTAGATGGTTCCTATATAATTACCGAGGTATTTTCCGTTTGCTTTGTCTTCGTCGGCTTTTTTTATAATATCCGAGAGCCATGCCATATCAGTGCCGCATACCTGTTGCGCCAATGAGATTCCATACACAGTCGGGCCGGTATCTTTTTTACAATTGGACAGCGACAGCATCAGGATTACCACAAAAACATATCGTTTCATAAACTGACTATTAGATCTTACAGTACAATTTGCCGGCTTGCTCTTCTTTTAATTTCTTCGCCTTCGCATGGCACCGAGCCCAAAGAGGCCCGTCCACAAGGGCTGGTTAGAAATTATATCCCAAAACACGCATACGCTTCATTTTCGTATCAATAATCAGTTGCTGTTTTGAATATTTTAATAGCACAATGCGTTCATATATATTTATTTACCCGACTAACAATTGGGGGCGAAAAATGGGGAGCGATTTCGCAAAAACCTAGTAGCTGAAACTAAGAAAAAAACGGCAATTGCACGCTATAGCAGTAGTGGCAGGATTATTGCAGTAAACTGTATGGAAACAATATTACTGAAGCAGTAAACTGGTTAAAAAGTGTCGGAAAAAATTCATTTGAAGGAAGGTAATCAGGAAGGATTTTGGCCTGGGTTTGCGAAGGCGTGAGTAGGGAGTAGGCAGTGGTGAGTAGAGATCGCAGCTATATTTTGCCTCCCCACTCACCACTGCCTACTCACGATTCACGCCCCACGGTTCACGATTCCCTAAAAATCCCCAAAAATTGGTATTTTGGCATTGTTTATTCAACTAATTTCAGTCACCTTTTCAAACATTGATTAACACATTCGAACTTTTTATATACAATGGGATTGTTTAACTTTTTTACGCAGGAAATCGCCATGGATCTGGGTAC
>JAOQAL010000277.1 GCA_025963615.1 Chitinophagaceae bacterium
CAAAATTTAGTAAAGTTATTATCTTAGCTACTCTTAACGCTTTATGAAAAAGATCCTCAGTACAATACTACTCCTGTTTAGTATTCTTCAATTATTTGGTCAAACCGGCTATAAACAAAAAATCAGAGAGCTCATATCAATTACCTTCCCGCAGAAGCCTGAAATTCTGGACACTTTAGGACAAAGCTCTTATCAGTTTATGGATTCATCCGCCGTTTATTCAGTCATTGCCCAGAAAATCGATCAAGAGAAAATGGCTGTAGAAACCGATCAAATTTCCGAAATATATGACAACCTCATAAAAGGCATGCTAAATGCATCCCAGGGGAAACTGATCAGTAAAAAGCAATTCGAAATCGATGGATTAAAAGGGTCAGATATAGAATCTGTTTCCAAAGCCAATCCCAACTTACCAGATTTGAGATTTCGACGCATATTGCTCGTAAACAACACCATATTTACCATCAATTTCTGGACCTTATCAGAAAACAGGCAAACTACTGAAACTGCCAGAACAAAATTCTTTAACTCACTTACTATAATCGCCGATAAAACGACGTTATCACAAGGAACTGAAAAATCGGGCCTCTTTACGTTCGGTTATATAACAGGGATATTTTTTTCCTGGGTATTTATAGCTGGAGTTATTGCAGGAATTATCCTCCTAATCAGGCGGCTCACCAGAAAGAAGAAAAACCCTAGTGCCTCTCTCACCCTATCTTCAAAACACCAGCCCTAATCAACTTCGTCCTCACCCGCTGCAACTGATACTTACTAATCGCCAGAAAACTCGCCACCGCATCATCCGGCACCGGACTGCGCTTAGCAGGCAACAAACCATGATAATACTTATAAAACTTCCGCACCCTCTCATCAACATCAAGCGCCAGCAACAGGTTGCGTCCCTGTTCCGTCCGGTTATCATATTCAGCAGAAGTTGCCAATGCCATTTCCCGCATACCCGGTATACCGCTATAGATATCCTTCATCACATCCGCACCAACACTCCACAGCAGTGCCTTCTTACCAGCCTTTATGGTATACAAAGACCGTTTACGGTGCATAAAACAGTTTAGCGCAACAATACTCCCCGCGCGGTACATGCGCCACACATACTCATCCGTTCTCTCATCATAGCCATACACCATTACAAAGCCCCTTACTACATAATAAGCCTTTTTGGGTTTTTCGCCCTCCCGTTCCAGCACTTGTACATCAGCGCAAACAGGCTCCACTTCCATTTCATTCCAAAGCTTACTCCGCAACGTCATCGGCAGGGGCACATCAGGGTTAATACTTTGCAATCCGTTCATTAATTCATCAAAGGTTTTTTCATTGTTTAACATTAAAGATCATCGTTAATAGGGTTACGTGATTATTTATCCCAATCCATACAATATGTTAAAAGGGAATGCCGATCGGGCAACAGCTTTGTCTTTTTATTAATAAGTTTTTCAATGACAAAATTATACAAAACCGATCCTCACTAACAACTACAATACCATTCACTTTATTCAAGCCATAACAGTTCCCTGCTACGGCCTATAAAAGCATCCATCATAAAAATAAATAGTCTGTATCCCTAGGTAATGATGATCATTTTACCGTCAGCCGAAAGCATTTTCTTAACTACCCTCCAATAAAATCAAAAAGATTAGGATTTTGTGGACCCGAAGGGTTTTGGACGAGTGACTAAAAGATTATGAGTCTTCTAGCCTAACCGCCCTTATATGAGGCAAAATGTGCTTTTCTGACTTACAGAAGCAATTTACGAACTATTTTTAAAAATTCAAAATTTTGCTCTGTTACGTATTTGTTACGGTTTTACCTTAAAAAATCGCAGAAGCATATGCAGATTGTATAGGATCATCATGGGCATTGAAACGTATGCTTAGCGAGCAGCCGCAGTTGGCAGTGGACAAAAAGAGTCTTTATAGATTTTACAAGGATTCCCTAATGTGGATGTCATCCACAATTAAAAGGTTAAAAAGCAAACCCTGGCCGCTATTAAGATCGTCTAATCTCAAACCACTATCTTTACGAATAACTAATTTAAAACTGTTGGAACATGAGCAAAAATAATTTGGTTTATTGCATATATCCAAGTCAATATGAGATTTTCGACGAAAGAATCAATAAGCCACTATGGTTTCGTCAAATGGATGACGGCGTAGAAACGGGTTCAATGGTCATACAGGAGATGGACGAAATCAGCTTTCCAAAGAACCCCTTTGAATTCTTTGCACCAAACAACGTTGCATTATTGCTTTCAGTTAGTGAAAAGTACGCCGACACCGCAAAAATTCTATATAAATCCAAGATTGATCCGAAAATTATCAATCATTCTACCCAGGCTGCAAAAATGGATAAGAAAAAGTTTCTGCAACAAAACTCTAGCCTGGCAGCAGATTACATAGAACAAATTCAGATTGCCATTGTCTTTTCGTTTACCGCTATTGAGGCATTCATCAATTTGAGCATTCCAGAGGACTACAAATATGAGGTTCAAGTTAAAAATAAAGGAATTACGGAAATCTACAACAAGGAGGCTATTGAACGATGGGTACCGCTTACCGATAAGATATCCAATATTTTAACGGTGATTTACAAGACTAAGAAAATTGAATCAGAAAAATTTTGGAGTAATTTTAAAACCCTTGAAAAAATGAGGAATAATATCATTCATCAAAAATCGATTGATAGAACAGATTTTTACAAAGATTACTTTCAGGAACAAATTTTCAAGATTATTGAGAGTTCATCACTTTTACTCCAGTTTTTTTATAATGCTCATGCCCTGGATAATCAGACTAATCCTCTTTGGCCCTGGACTATCGGAAAGGAAAGGTCATTTGCCATGACAAATTCTTTCGATTCCCAAAATTTTGAAGTTGTCGGAAATCTTTATCAAGGACGAACAAAACAGAAACCGACCAAAAAAGACAAATAAATTTGGAAGATGAGCCTTTAGATCGAGGCATCCATCCGGCGGGTGTGTATCGCGAACCGCATTTATGCAGGGCTCTGATGGTTGTTTAGTTCAATGCTGATCTGACTACCTATTTAACTTGGGTAT
>JAOQAL010000278.1 GCA_025963615.1 Chitinophagaceae bacterium
TTCTTTAAAATTGGCTATGATCCAATATTTTTCATTGCTGACAACTGTGAATAAGACCTGGCCAGTTTGAACGAACTGCCCTTTCTGTAGATTGGTTTTACCTATTTTACCATCAGTTGGCGCTATGATCCGGGTATAAGAGAGATCGAGATTTGCATTTTCGACTGCAACTTCTTTTAATGCAATATTTGATTTTGCCCGTTCGATCTGAGCATTAGCCCTTTGGATCTGGGCCTTTGCACTACCAAACTGTGTACCGGCCTGAACCACCCTGATCTTACTGGAATTCACCTGCTGTTTTGCACCCAGGAAAATCGCTGTGGTATTATCCAGTTGTCTTTTTGTAATAGACCCGTCGCTATATAACGCCTGATCTCTTTTTAAATCCAGGTTTGCTTTTTCAAGATTCACTTGCTCAACACTCACGCCAGCTGAAGCGACGTCTTTTGCGGATCCGACGTTACCGAGCTGCGCTTCCGCAGCGGCAAGATCTGCTTCCGCACTGGACAGATCAGATTTGGCAGTAGACAGGTCAGCCTCGGTCTTTTGCAATGCAAGCCTGTATTCCCGGTCTTCAATGGTTAATAATAACTGATTGCCTTTTACTGACTGATAATCCACCAAATTAAAATTGCCGATATAACCAGATACGCGGCTAATAACGGGTGTGGCATTACTTTCAATCTGGGCGTTGTCTGTACTCTCAAAATTCAAAGCATGAAATAGCTTAATCCCTGCATAATACAAGATGCCAATACCGATAATAACGCCGGGTAAAGACTGAATTGCTTTCTTTATACGGTTGGATTTTTTTTTCTCCGGTATCGTAACTATGTTTGTTTCCATGACTAGTTCCTTTTGATAAAAGTAAACTAAGTTTACCATATATAGTATACTTTGTTTACTATTTTTACCCACATTTTTAAGACTGACAACTGAGTTTTATGGAAAATGGGAATGACAAGCGGAGGTTTTTAAAGATCCTCTATATATTACAGCGCTTAATACATGACTGGGCGGAAACCAGTATTTGCGAAGTATATATGCCAGAGTTTAAAGTTGGGTATATACCTGCTTTTATGTGTATAGGGATGCAAGGCATTTCGAATAATGAAGTTGCTAAGGAGCTGAAAGTTAGTAAGATGGCCGCCAGTAAGATCATCAAGGAATTGATGAATCTAAAGCTAATTCGCGGCGAAAAATCCAAACTCGATGCGCGTTCTGAGATCCTGTACCTAACGAAAGAGGGAGAAGCTTTTAGTAAAAAGGTTTCTGAAATACGAAATTCCGCGGAAGAGGAGTACAAGAAAATTACCGGGAGCAAAAACTACGAAAAGACAATAGATGTTCTCCTGGAAATCATACAATTCCATGAAGTTTTAAAGGTTAAAACAAAGAAATTAAATAATTTTTAGAGGTAGCGTATTTGAATCAGCCACGAAAATACTCGCATAAAAAGCGGCACGTTAAATCGTATCAGATCATCCGGCTTTTGTATAACTATTGAGCATGATCCGGGTTCTGATTTTGAGTCATTGTTAAAGTGATTTTAGCTGCTACCGGCCCGAAAGCCTGATTAACTTCTGCAGAGGCCGAAGCATCAAAAGGCAGGATGCCGAATTTTTTATAGGTGAATTGGCGGAAGAGACCCATTTTTATGACGTATTGGAAACAAGTTAAGTGAATAGATGTTTTCCGTCGGGGCATGTTATGAAAAAAAGTTGTAAGCCCTTTCAAAACCGGAAGTGGTGAAGTGGGTTATGACCTGGGAACAGGTATCTGTGGGTCATTTCAATAATATAGGGCATTAAATTTTGTCTTATATATGGTCGACAAAATTCACATTAAAGGTAAAAATGAAAAAGTTAGGCATTAAGAGAGACTTTAACGAATAACCTTATATAGCAGAACAGGAATGATATGAAGGCCTGTGGAAATCAGAAAAAGTACCACTTAGCCACACGTTGCCGGCTGGACGTTCGATTCTTACAGGAAGCTGAGTGAGGTAATGGTGGAGAAGCCCATTAGTTCATAGTTGATGGTTCATAGTTAATAGCATATTTTACTAAAATTATAAGTCCCTGCTATGAACTATCATCTATGAACCATGAACTAACAAAACATTATCAATTAACCTCGTTTTACCCACCCATGCGGCTACGAGGGCCACTATGTTAGTTGGATTTTCACCTCCTGGCAACAGGGTATCGCCATCGGCTATTTCAAAATATTCAGCTTCAACACCGGCTTCATTTTTGAGCATTAGTTCTGCTTCATTTTTTAATTGAGAGATATCGCTCCTGTCGAAATTTGCTTTGACCCAATTCAAGGTTTTGGATAAAATTAAAGCGTGCTGCCTGTCTTCGGGTGTTAAGTGAATGTTCCTTGAGCTCATTGCCAAACCATCAGGTTCGCGTTCAATAGCGCACATCACCATTTTAACCGGGATATTCAGCATTTTAACCATTTTGTTGATAATGAGATACTGTTGATAATCTTTCTGGCCAAAAAAGGCCATGTCCGGCTCAACAATATTAAACAGTTTAAACACCACCTGCGTTACGCCCTGGTAATGCCCAGGCCTGAATTTCCCTTCCAGTATATGCTCCAGCCCGCCTATATCCAAATGCCATTGTGCATTATCATCATAAATTTCATTTACTGGCGGATTGAACAAAACATCGCAGTTAATTGCTTCTAGCATTTGCATATCGGCCACTAAGGGGCGCGGATATCTCTCCAGGTCTTTAGGGTCGTTAAACTGGCTTGGGTTAACAAAAATACTGCATACTACCACATCGCATGTTTGCTGTGCCTGTTTAATTAATGACAGGTGCCCCTTGTGAAGCGCGCCCAGGGTGGCCACAAAACCAATTGTTTTATGGGTAGCCCGTATTTGCAGCAAATATTCGCGGAGATCTTTCTTGGTAGTAAATTTTTCCAATATACCTGGCAGTACAAAATTCGGCAAAGTTGTACAATTGATATTTATTTGCCAAAAGATACTTGCATAAACCAGGGAAATCGCTTTTATCTTTTTGAAAGAGTAAAACTAAGGAGTCTATTTAGTAGATAAAGGATTAAGGTCAAAAAAATGGCCTTTTCAAATTCCGAATATCCATCTCACCAACTTTTTTCTCATTATTTTTCTACAAAAGACTGAGCTACCAATCAGGAAAATTTTCATTTTGACATAAACTTATACCGGATTTATATTAGTCTTATTTAAACAATGCTTGTTTGATCACTGCAGCTGCCTGTAACATCGCTGTTTTCACTGCGGGCACATGAGCCAAAGGATTTAACAAGCCATAGTCATGAATCAAGCCTTCGTACCTTGTGAGAGTGACTGATACGCCTGCTTCATCAAGTTTTCTTGCATAAGCTTCTCCCTCATCCCGGAGTACATCATTTTCTGCAGTTTGAACAAGGGCGGGAGGTAAATCTTTTAATTCTCCGATAGATGCTTGTAGCGGAGAAGCATAAATCTGTTTGCGTTCATTCGGATCAGTTGTGTAATTATTCCAAAACCAGATCATCATATTCCTTGTAAGGAATCGGTCATTGGCAAAAGCTAAATAGGAATCAGTATTGAAATCTGCGTTAGTTACCGGCCAGAGCAATACTTGCAGTTTAATATCAGGCCCCTTTTTATCTTTTGCCATTAGCGACACTACCGCTGCCATGTTGCCGCCAACACTATTACCAACTACAGCCAGTTTCCTGCCATTTACGCCAATTTCATTTCCATGCAAAGACACCCACGTAGTTGCAGCATAAGCCTGGTTGATAGCTACAGGATAACGTGCTTCGGGAGAAGGAGAGTAATCAGGAAATACTGCTGCTGCGCCACTTTCCACAACAAGGTCTCTTACGATCCTACGGTGAGTTGGATAGTCGCCAAGTACCCATCCGCCACCATGAAAAAACATGAAAACCGGAATATCAACTTTGGCTCCCCTGGGTTTTACGATGTGAATCGTTACAGTCTGACCGTCTTGTGAAATTGTCTTTTCTGTTTCTTCAATTCCAGAATAATCTACAGGTACTGATTTTTGAGCGCCGATCAGGACCTGGCGTGCATCAGCGGGGCTTAATTGTTCAATTGGCTTTCCCTCACCGGTATTTAAACCTTTCAGGAAAGTGCGGACTTCACTTAAAATTTGCGGATCGTTTTCTGCTTTTAAAGTTCGAGTTGTTTGTGCCATAACATTTGATATATTTAGAAGAATGATTAAAATTGCGGTAGGGGTTATAAATTTTTGAGATAACTTATTTTTCATAAAAGTTTTTTTTGTGAAGAAGAATGATAGATGTTTTATTGAATTATGATTACTATTATTAGTAGTGCCTTGCAGCGGTGCTTTTTGAAGCTGCAATAATCAACTCCGCTACTTCTTTAGCATGTGAAATGAATATTGAGTGACTGCCGCCTTCGATTTCAACTGTTTTACTATTTGCGCGACGGGCATACATGCGTTCCAGTCCGGGATTAATAATGCGATCTGCCTTAGCAACCATATACCAACTGGGTTTGTTTTTCCAGGCAGGATTGCGTATGATGGCATGAAAAGCCGAATCTGCTGTGGGCATTTGTGCATGCGCCATGAATTCAGCTTTGTCTTCAGATAAATCAGCGGCGAAATCAGCAAAGAACTCTTTCGGATCAATGAAGTCGAAACCATCGCTGCCTTTTTGAAGTGATTTATACGCGGGAGGGTAAAGTTTTCCATTGGCTGACTCTGATTCTCCCTCATCAGGTGCATGTGCTGCTATATATACAAGACCTGCTACATTAGCATTGTTTCCGGCAATAGTTATTACTGCACCGCCATAGCTATGTCCTACAAGAATACAGGGTCCGGCCTGTTGCTCCAGTACACGATTTATTGCAGCTACATCATCTTCAAAAGACGTCAAAGGTTGCTGGGTGATCGTTACATGATAACCTTTTTTTGCAAGGATGCGGTAAACCGGTTCCCATCCTGATCCATCTGTGAAAGCACCATGAACAAAAACCACATTTATAATCTTTTTTTCTTCTTGTGCATATGCATCAAAATCACATAAAACAAAAGAAAGTATCATGGCTACGAGAAAACCAGCTCCAGTGTTTACAATTGATTTCATGTGTTATCTTTTTAGTAGTTAATTAAGTAATACGGCTAGTTCAAAAACGCGTTTAGCATCCGGGTCATCTTCTCATGTGTTTCCAGCAAACCAATAATAAATTTACGGATGCATGTATCCTTTATCCGATTGCCTACATAAATTATATTTCCCTGAGGCGAATACAACTCTTAAAAGATTATCGGGAGTAATACCTATTGCGGGGGCTCGCACGGC
>JAOQAL010000285.1 GCA_025963615.1 Chitinophagaceae bacterium
CGGATTCGATTGTTCCGGACTACCGGGTGACAGATTGGAATGAGGTGAACCATCGGCTATGGGTTAGCGATAGTGGTCGAGTTATTATTTTAAATCATGCACGCGACATCCATAACAACTTTCGGCCCTTTGATCCAAAAAGACATATTGGCCCGGCCGGAATGGAACTGGATGGCTGGAAATTTCCGGCCAACAGCATGGAAGTGATCAATTCAGGCGCCCAGCAAACTGATATTATGCAATTATACAGGGATTGGTTTGGTATGATGAACCGGGGAAATTTTTTAACGCCGGTAGGTTCCAGCGATTCGCATGATGTCAGCCGATACCTGGTGGGCCAGGCAAGAACCTATATTCGTTATAACGGTAACGACCCAGCTAAAATTGATAAGACTGATGCCATCGGCAGCTTCCTTGCCGGCAAGGTCATGGTTAGTTTCGGGCTTATAGCAGAAATGAATATTGATAGTGTGTACGGTCCCGGTAGTATGGTGCCAGCTGCCCGCCAGGTTACAATTTCTGTTAAGGTGCTGGCGCCTTCCTGGGCAGAAGCTGACAGCCTCTTTCTTTTTGCCAACGGGCAAAAAATCCGAAGTGAAAAAATAAAATCGAAGGGCGTTAAGGGAATAAAGTGGCAAGGTGGGTGGACCGTTCCCATTTCGGGCCAGGATATATTTTTTGTTGCGATGGCTACCGGCCCCGACCCGGCAAAACCATTCTGGCCGGTTGCCAACCCTTATCAACCTGCTTCAACAAAGTGGATCCCAAGGCTGATTGGCTCTTCAGGTGCTGTATGGATCGATGCGGATGGCGATGGAATAAGAACCAGCGCTTATGATTACGCAGCGAGACTTATCCTGCGTCATCCCGGTGATATAAGCGGATTAATAACTGCACTGGGTGTTTATGATGAAGCCGTTGCCATTCAGGCAGCCGCTTTATTGCAGGAACAAGGGGCTTTACCTGCTTCCTCCGATCTGGATCAGATCTTGCTTCATGCAGCACCGGTTGTAAAACGGGGATTCGCATCTTTTCTGCAGGACTTAAGCAGGAGACAGATAGCTCATTAATCAATGAGTCGTTTGGCCGGAAGTTTCACAAAATCTGGCCAGCATGAAAAGTTGGCCGGAATGCAACAAAACCTTGTAAAAAATAGTAGTTATAATTGATACGGGTATTGTGATAAAACAAGTAAAGGTAAATACCTACGCCATTTATTTTTAAACATAGAATCTGTTTACCTGTCGAAATTTCAGCAGTATAGCAACGTAATCTACCAACGTAAACTACCGTAATTAAACATCTACAAAAGATTAAGGACTGTATCTATTTTTTATAGTCGGGTGTTGTTATTACTTTGTTACAGATTAAAAGTTGCTATCCTTTGAAAAACCATTTGAAAAACAGCCCCTTTTAATAATCCAGTCCTGTGAAAAACCATTGCTTTAATCCGAACTATTGAAAACCATCCAAAGAAAAACTAAATCTTAAAACATGTCATCGTTTGAAACTG
The DNA here is from genome assembly GCA_025963615.1 of Chitinophagaceae bacterium. Lineage (GTDB taxonomy): Bacteria > Bacteroidota > Bacteroidia > Chitinophagales > Chitinophagaceae > JAFDYH01. The sequence goes on from JAOQAL010000285.1 coordinate 1,514, forward strand.
CGCGGCCAACGGCGAGTGAGGAATGCACCCTGAAACAACTTACTGACCAACTTATCATAGCCTGCCAGCCGGCAGCACAGAAGCAAAACAGTTATTTCATTAACAATGTACCCGCCGGTTTAAAAATAGGGATCGATAAAGAAGGGCTGGCTACCTTACTCGGCAGTATGTTTTATATTATGGCAAGTTGCAGCCGGGATACCTGTATTAAGATATCAGCCGAAAATTATCACGATATGGTAATGCTGCGCGTAAAAGACAGCAGTACCTTTAACAGCTATGCTGTAGGTTCCAAACGTCAACATCTTCAACAACTGGCTGAAAAGATTGGCGGCAGCCTGACCATAACCAGTGAGCAACCCAAAGAAACTACGATCACTTTCAGCTTTAATAATCTCCAGGCATGGAAGTCTGTTTGGAATGAGCATTTGGAATCAGGGTTTTCAAATGGCTTGGCCTATGCGTGATATTGCTTTCACGATCCAGGTTGTCATTTTGTAAATTGAATTCTATCCATTCTAAAACAGCGAGCGGCCCAGGAGCGTTTATTCGGCCTGCGAATGCATCAGTCAGCAGAAAGGCATGGCTCGGGAACAAATCATTTCCCCAATACTGGTACAATCCAGCTTCGAAAAAGATACAACGTCCTTGTCCCGCATAAAAGTGCATCGCATGGACATTGCGAATGTCAAATACCATTTAACGAACAGGATTTCGCCTCACTCTTTTCCCCCAAAATGCTTTAATACCTTTAAAACCCGGGCTTACTATTTTTTTTCTGCGCCCGATCATTCTCTTTCCTATTTTAATACAGTCATAATTGTTTGTTCAAGTAACAATAATAAAGGCATAGTGCTAGGTAAAATGATTTCAATCTGGAAAAATTTCAAAGAGTTTATCATTGTAGCTTAAATTAGTGTATTGGATGCCATGGGTCGTAAGGGATGGGCACTCTTTTTTAATTAATAAGCAGTTATTATGAAACCGGGTAAATATAACAGGCGAAAATTTTTAGGCTCTATTTCAGCGGGTAGCGCCGGCGGGCTTCTTATTAATACCATCGCACCCTTTTCTTCCGTAAATGCTCAAACTAAATCATTGCCTTTTGACCAGGAATCCAATAGCGATTACTTTTTTGCTCCTGGTCTTACCTATTTGAATACGGGCACCTTGGGCCCTTGCCGCAGAGAGACCATACAAGAATCAAAAAATGCCTGGGAAGAGTTGGAATCATTACCTGTAAAGTTTTATGGGAAATGGGGTGCCGAATCTTTAGCCGAAAGAACAAGGACCATCGCGGCCAGGTTTCTCGGCTGCAATATGGATGAAATTCTAATCACTACCAGTACCACAAACGGAATGAATGCCATTGCCCAGGGTTTACGATTAAAGGCAGGCGACCGGATCCTCACGACGGACCAGGAGCATGGCGGAGGCCTGTTATGCTGGGAGTATTTTGCCAGGTATTATGGAGTGACAATCGATACGATCAGTATTCCACCCGGTGAAAATAATGCTGCGTCTATATTAAACAGGATCAATGAGGGGATTAGAAATGGAACCCGGCTCATCAGCATAAGTCATATTTTTTCCTCTACCGGGCTTCGGATGCCTATTGCAGAAATTTCTTCATTAGCCAGGTCGAAGGGTATTTTATGCATTGTTGATGGCGCTCAGGCAGTTGGTGCTGTCAAGGTAAACTTAAAAGAATCAGGATGTCATGCCTATGCCACCAGTGGGCACAAATGGTTGATGGGCCCGAAGGGGACTGGTCTGCTGTATCTGTCAAAAGATGTGCAGGATATTATTCGCCCGATGCAGTTTGAGGAATCCTACAACACTTATAATAATTCCAATGGAGTGGTCAACTTAGCTTGTATCCTGGGGCTGGGTAAGGCCATTGAATATATTGAATCCATCGGCATCGCCAGGATTGAAGAACATAATTTGTCGCTCCGGAATAGATTGTATGAGCGGCTAACCCATATGACTAACCTAACCATTATGAGTCCTGCCAGCGGACCACTCGCCTCTCCCATGCTTGCCTGCAGGATCCCGGAAACGATTGATAGAACTTTATTTGTAAGAATGCTTTTAGATAAATATAAAATAAGTATACGTCCAACCCATAAACAATGGTTCAATGGCATTCGATTCTCGATGCATATTTTCAATACTGAGAAAGAAGTTGATTTTGCGGCTGACATTCTTCATAAAGAGTTAGGGAAATAATCTTTGCATCGGGGCGAATTTATTAGTTTGCCTGTTGCCAGATCCATTTTACAAGACTTGCTATTTTACTCTTCAATCGATGCAATACCGTATTGTAAATTATCCCTTATCTTTTTTTATTTGTAATTGCTTCCTTATTTCATTTTTCCAGTCAACCTGCAATCCTCATTGAAGTCCTAATTTGTATAGTTTGTTGGCATTTGTGCGCATAACCATGGTCGCGATTTCTTTTGCGCGGCTGCGGCTAATGTCGTTATGCCGGACCATGCCTGAAAGCGCCAGGGTGAGTGCCTGCCTCCCGGTAGTAGATGCAATCCAGGCGCTCATTTCCCAGCCAAGCCCGGGGCCGAATGATACGGCATCGGTACCAAAAAGAACTTTTTCGGGAAACTGGGAAAGCCAGTCCGTTAATACAGCAGCCAATTGTTCCGGGGTCCAGACCTGTGTTAGCAGAGAAATATCCGCATACACATTGGGCTTCCATAGCATGATTCCTGTTTGCTTTGAAAACAGTCCACCGCCATGGATAAGAACAAATTTAGTATGGCGTAGTTCCGGATCATTGAACACCGGTTCCAAAAGAAGTGGATCGCTGCCGGCAGCAACAAAATAATTTCCTACGCCGGTAAAAGAGTGAATGTGAACAGCCATGTCAAGTCGCCCGGCTTCCTGTGCTATATATCGAAAGAGATAATCCTGGAGTATTTTATATTTTTCATGTGGCAGGTTTTCGGCATTGATATAATGAGCGTATACTTCCCGGGCTGACTCTAGTGTGACTTTATTAAAATCAAGTGAGCGCAGATAAGCAACCTCGAATTTCACGGCCAGGCAGCCGCCCTTTTTCTGAGCTTCCAGGGTAGCGGTAACTACCTGTTTCAGGTATTCATCCAGTGTTACCGGCAGTTTAGGCATGTTGAGGTCAGCAAGATATTTTTTTAGCAGCCGGTCTTCCAATGGAAAAAGTTTTTCGCGATCAGGTGTTGTGGCTTCTGATCTAGTGGGGAGGGGAAACAGCAAGGCATCAACATAAGTAACCCAGCGAAATCTCGGCAAGGAGATTCCGGGACCCATGGTGATCCTGTTTGCCAACATCACTTCAATGTTCGCCTGGTCCAAAGCCCAGTCAGGAAATTTTTCTCCTTTCTCTTTCATCACAATCTGTGCCGTGTCCGTAAGATCTTTCATCGCCTTTTCATTTAGCTCATCACCCGTAAATCTATAAAGTGTCCTGCTTGCGTTCAGCCAGGTTTGACTTTCAGGCCTCACCCTGGCGGGAAGTTCTATATTGCCCAATCCATCAAGTGGTAATGCATCGGAACCCTTATCGTCTGGCTCCATCGTGTTGGGATGAGCATGATTATCTACTGCCTTGATATTGTTGATGAATTCAGCAAGTTCCGTATCGGCATCAGATTGATAAAAGGTTTTTTCCTTTTTAACAGAACTGGATTGGTTACAGGACAGCATATAAACTGCCAGGAGGAGGAAAGAAATGATGGTAAGTAGTTTATTCATATTGATTGATAAAATCCCGGGTGAGGGGAGTTTAAGTATATGCAGTAAATAGCTGCAAGCTGCAAGCTACGAGCTGCGAGACTTAGGTAAGTTACAGAACTAATGAGAAAGCTGCAAGCCGCCAGCTATGAGCTGCGAGACTGAAAATAATCGGCTTCATCTTTCTAAGTCCCGGGGTCTGCCCCGAAGAAGCTGCGAGCGGCGAGCGATGAGCTGCGAGACTGAAGTAAGTTACAGAGCTAAGAAAGCTGCAAGCTGCCAGCTATGAGCTGCGAGACTGACGAAAGTTACAGAACTAACGAGGAAGCTGCTAGCTGAAAATAATTGACTTCTTCTTCCTAAATCCCGGGGTCTGCCCCGAAGAAGCTGCGAGCGGCCAGCTATGAGCTGCGAGACTGAAGTAAGTTACCGAACTATAAGTCTTGAAGCTTGCAGCTCACAGCTCGCAGCTTTTCTTGAACTCGCAGCTTTTCTTTTACTTTTCACCGGCAGGTTTTAGTTTATCAATCAACCAGGCGATCATCTTTGCATCTTGTTCCGGGTAGGTCCAGTGTCCTGTTTCCAAAGCCAGCCATAATGTTTTTGGGGCGGTAATTACATTGTATGCGGCAAACATGGAGGTTGGGGGGCAGGTTTCATCATTGTATCCCCAACTATACATACCCGGCACTTTCAATTGCCTGGCAAAATTTACCACGTCATAATATCCACAGGTTTCTATTTTTTCTTTCGAATTATTGAAAGCAATATTGTCCTTATTAAACAGGTGAGGCCAGCCTCCGGCTCGCCCGTGCAAATAACCGGTTACATCGCATAAAGCGGGATAGAATGCTCCGAGGCATTTAACTCTTGTATCCAAGGCGGCTGTAACGATAGATAAAGCGCCACCCTGGCTACCTCCTGTTACGGCAAGGTTTACACCATCAAATTGCGGCAGGCTAAAAAGAAAATCATTGGCTCTTATACATCCTAAATAAACTCTTTTATAGTAATAACGATCCTTATTGTCCAGGTTGAAGGCGGGATAGTTATTCAATGCTCCGGCACCCAGATTAGCATAAACTGATTCATCCAGGTTTACCGGAATGCCGTGAATGCCGATTTCCAGGGTAATAATTCCTTTTTCGGCCGTGGCAATATCGCCTTTGTAGGAACGGATACCGGCGCCGGGTACACGCAATAGAGCGGGATACTTTCCTTCTTTTTTAGGAATGCAGAGAATGCCATATAAACGGGCACCGGATTTATAGTTCTGGATATTTACCTGATATACATTTACATTCTCTGTACAACGATCTGGCAAAATGGTCATTCGCGCGTCCAATGGAATTTTAGCTAACTCGGCCTTTGCATTATCCCAAAATTGCAGAAAATCAGTTGGGTTGGCTACCGTAGGTTGAATAGATGAAGGTTCGAAGCCTGCTGCACCAATGCCCCGATATTCTTTTCCGTCCAGGTTTGCAATCACGATGCACTGCAGGAAGCCTGCATTTTTTAATGTGACGGCAGGTATAGAAAATACTCCGGTGGGCTGCAGCAGGGAATCCTTTTTTACCGGTTCCATTTTTTCAGGACCTACTTCATATTTGATACGAATATTTTTTAGCGGGTTGCCATCCTTTAAAACGGTGACTTTAAAATTTACAGGTTCTCCTGTTTTATAGGTCCAATCCGTGTGATCGGCAGCCACAATTACTTTTACAAATTGTGCCGGAGGTTGGGCCTGTACCACGGCGTGCAATAAAAAAGAGAGCAACGCGAGCGGAAAAATTGACCATTTCAGTTGTACAAAAATTGATTTTTTCTGCATAGGTAATAAATTATAGTGTGTTCTAATTAATTCATGAGGCCGAAGGAAAACAAAGATATAGTGAAGTTATTTATATAAATAATCATATTCCCTTTGAGACAGTCTCTTTTATTTTTTTAAAAGTATACGGTAAGATTTTCTTATGGGGTGTATCACGTGTTCCAGGTTCGTCAGGATGATTTTTATGAAAGCCAAGAGGCTGTCTCATTAGTGTAATTTTAAAATAATCCCCCGGAGATGTTGAGAAAACAGAGATTGATTCTTAACAGCTCATCTCTTTGCGTTCTCTGCACCTTTGCGCTCTTTGCGTGAAAAGGGCGGTGCCGAACTTGATTCGTGTGGCCCATCTAAGTCCCAATGGCCTGCCAGGACAGGTAGGACTATTGATAACACTGATACAGCCCGGGAATTAGTGGCGCAAAATCATTTAATGGAGTTATCAATATAACTTTCGTATATTACTAGAGTTAGACTTCCTTACATCCTTTTAAACTTTCCTATAATGAAAAAGTTATTTTCACTTTGCATACTTGCAATAGTTATTACCCCAATTTTCAGTTTCAAAGATTCTGCTACACTGATTAAGCATGATTCTAAAGTGGAAGTTATTTTTAACAGACAGCTTGATTTTAATGATATCGTTAAAATTAAACTTGATCTATCTCAAAAGGGGATTGTAATCAACTATAATCAGTTGGGCTTTGATAAGGAAGGAAAACTAAACGCTATTGATTTTTTTGTAGACTTTAAAGACGGATTTTCTGGCGGGGCCTCCGCCTCCGGCAATAAATTGAATAATCTAAAATCTTTTGGCTTTGTAAGGGATTATTCTGAAAATGCTAAATGCCCCTTTGGCACAGGGTATATAAAATAGCGATTGATCTTCTGGAATCTGAGAAATATTAGCGGGCTAAAAAAAGAAGGTAGTTCCCAACAGCGGTAAACTCCTCCAAAAGTTGACAGGTTATCGTGATAAAAAATACTTTAACGAAAAAGAATAGGGTTCCGTATATACTTAAAAGCGCCCTTGGTAGAAGCCTTTTCAACTACGCATATCAATTTCATAGCGATACTTCGTTTTTGCAGGCGTAAAAAATGAAGGACAAAGCGAAGAGGGATAAAATTCTTTTCATGCGGGCAAGATACTGAATTGAAAAAAAAACCCCGCCGGAGCGGGATTCTGATTAATCTTTTTTAGTTTTTGATTGCTCAGCTTTCAGGTAATGGTCAAGAAACTGTAAAATCTGTCCATAACCTTTTATCTCATTTTCTTTTTTCTGAAATCCATGCCCTTCGTCAGGAAAAACAATATACTCCACCGGCACATTGCTTTTCTTAACAGCCGCGACTACTTCATCGCTCTCTATCTGTAGTACTCTTGGGTCATTTGCTCCCTGCAAAACCATTAATGGCTTTTTAATATTGGATGCATGCAATAAAGGCGAATATTCTTTTAAGCGTACCGTGTCTGCTGTATTCGGATCACCGACCTCTTCATAAATTGCTTTCTTAAATGATTCCCAATACGGAGGAACTTCTTTTAATGTCCTTAACCAATTGGCTACTCCAAACAAATCAACACCTGCATTAAATTCATCCGGATGAAAACTTAAGGCAGCCAGCGTCATATAACCACCATACGAATCGCCGATGATACCAATCTTACCGGAATCTATATAATCAAGTGACGCTAAATATTTTTTGCCCCAGATGCAATCTTTCAAATCCTTATCGCCATGACTGCGGTTATCCATTTTATTAAATGTTTTTCCGTAGCCGCTGCTGCCGCGATTGTTTACGGCAAGAACAGCATACCCGTGATTAACGAGGTATTGTATCAATGAAAAATAACCCATGTCCGATTGACCACCCGGCCCACCATGTACCCAAACCAAGGCAGGTACTTTATTATTTTTGCCCGCCTGCAACGGTTTGTAATAAATAGCCGGAATTGACTGGCCGTCGAATGATTTATAACGGACTACCTCAGCCGAAACAAGGTCATCATCTTTTATTTCCGGATTAAGGGTGTTGGTTAGCTTTTTTAATTCTTTGGTATCAAAATCATACACATAAATATTGCTGGGTGATTTGGAATTGCCGATAGTAAGCCGCATTTTATTTTCGCTTCTGGAAATATTTACCGCCTGAACTTCACCGCCTTCAATCTTTGGAAAATTTACCGGATCGCCGGTTTTGTGATCAAAAACGTATAGCTTATTGCCCCCATCTTCATTTACACCAACTACCCTGTATTTTTCATTGAATGATGTATAGAGATACTTAACATCCCAGTTGGCAGAATAGAATTTCTCTTTTTTACCGGATTCAATATCCTGTTTAATTACATACTGGTATTCGCTTCCTTCATCGGTAGTGTAATAAAATGTTTTACGGTCTATGGAAAACTGAAGCGGATTATTATTACTTTCTGTGCTGTCTGTATTTATCTTTTTCAGTTTCGAATTTTTCTGGTCCAGTATATAAATATTGGTAGATGAGGTAGTAATAGCCTGCACGAGGCCGAGATAACGTTCGTCATCAGAAATACAGCTGACATTGTAACCGGTTTGATTTTTATAAATCATAACAGGAGCCCAGTTGGTGGTATCCATTTTGTACAGGTCGAAAAAGCGTGGATCCCTTTTGTTGGATAGATAATACATGTGTTTATTATCCCGGCTCCAGCCAAAGAAAGAA
>JAOQAL010000323.1 GCA_025963615.1 Chitinophagaceae bacterium
CTGGCCTAAACGGAATTGATTTTAAAAAAACTATTTTATGCAATTAATTTTCAATTATACTTTCATTTTATTCAAATAATTTTATATACCTTTAAATTTTCGTGTAAATAGTTATGGATTATTTGTTTTAATACGATTTATAGTTTAAAAATATTCCGAATTAAAAAGATGAAGATTGGATAATTTTTTTAGTCTCAGTGATTTTGGAAAAATCCGCTTATTGAGCGATGTGAAGATAGCCAGGAATGCAGACTACATGATTGCGGTATCGACGCATCGGGATATAAATTTAAATGCGCATACAGATAATTTAATCAGGCTAGGTAGTCATGATGAAAAAGTAGAGCTCATTTCTGAAGGAAGCCTCCCGCAATGGTCCCCCGACGAAAAATCCATCGCTTTTGTAAAAGATGATGAGAACGGAGTTCCCGCTATTTGGATTATAAATATGCTATCAGGCAAAAAGAACAACCTGGTAAATATATTCTCTTCCGAATATTTTATGGGCCATTATGCAGAAACCAATTTTTCCTGGTCCCCCGATGGCAAATACATCGCTTATATAAGTACAGAACCATCCGGTAATGACTTCAATAAAAAGGAAGTTGAAGTTATTGATTCCTTTTTATACAAGACCAAGGGCGGGCGCGGAAGAAGGCTGTTTGCAGAAAAGAAAAACTATCATGTCTGGATGGTTGCTATCGAAGGGGGTAACCCGGTTTGTTTAACGAAAGGAGAATACAATGAGCATTCTTTATGCTGGTCACCGGACAGCTCGTATATAGCGTTTATATCCAACAGAAGCGGAAAAGAGGATATTAATTACTGCAATGATTTGTGGATTGTAAATACAAGGACCGCCGAAATCGAAAAGATTGAAACAGGCCATTTAAAGTGCTTCAATCCCGTCTGGTCTCCTTCTGGAAAATATATAGGATGGATTGGCGCAAAAGGAAAAACTATTTCAAAAGATAGTCAGGCCGAGGATAATCGGTTATATGTTACCGATATAACTACGAAAGAATATTTTTGTCTCAGCAAAGGATTTGACCGGCGAATAAACAAAATTTGCTGGCATCCCAATGAAAAGCTGATTTATTTTACGGCTGGCAGCGCAGGTTCCACCGGCATATATTCTTTGGATTTTTTTGGTAAAACAGAAGTGGTTTTAACAGGCGATTACACGGTGAAAGATTTCAGCCTGAGTCATTCTGGAAATGAAATTGCGTTAATTAAAAATGATATTACCCATCCTGATGAAATTTACCTGTATCATACGGAAAGCAAAATCCTGAAACGTGTTTCCAATGAAAACGGGATCGTCTCACAAAATTGCCATTTCAGCGATGTTGAAACCTTTTGGATTGAAAGTTTTGACGAAACCCCTGTTCAAGGCTGGCTAATGAAACCTGCAGCCTTTACCAGCGGCAGAAAATATCCCTTGATTTTAGTGATTCATGGCGGACCGCATAATATGTTTGGATATGAGTTTGAAGAAAGAATGCAATTACTTTCAGGAAGAGGTTATGGGGTGCTTTTTATGAATCCCCGTGGCAGTTATGGCTATGGTCAGTCCTTTTCATCAGGCTGCAAGCAAAACTGGGGGGGTGGGGACTATCAGGATTTGATGGCTGGTATTGAATTTATCTTATCCCATAATGACTGGATTGATCCGGAAAGACTGGGTGTGACCGGCCAGAGTTATGGAGGCTATATGACCAACTGGATTATAACGCAAACAAAGCGTTTTAAAGCCGCCGTATCAGATGGCAGCATCAGTAATCTGATCAGCTTTGCCGGGACGTCTTTATATAGTTGCCTTATCGAGGCTGAATTCAATGGATTGCCCTGTGAAAATTATTCCTTGCTGTGGCAATGGTCTCCGTTGCGGAATGTGAAAAATGTGTCCACTCCAACATTATTTCTTCATGGCGAAAAGGATAATGAGGTTCCTGTTTCACAGGCGGAAGAAATGTATTCAGCGGTAAAAAGACTTGAAGTTGAAACGGCGTTGGTTCGTTACCAGGAGGAAGGCCATGGGTGGAGACCTGATTTAAAACCATTAAATAGAATGGATCTGTACAAGCGAATGTTTAATTGGTATGAAATGTATTTGAAATAAAAAAACTTTCTGGTATTATGGGTAAGAGTAAGAGGTGGCAGCTATTTGTATTTATACATGTTTGTTTTATGGGAGTGTGGGGTGCTTTAATTGAAATACCGGAAAAAAACGGCTTTCCACCAACTCTTGGTTATGTAGTGTGGGCTATTACCATGGTGCCGGTTGCTTTATTTGCGCTCAAAGAAAATAAATGGAAAATTGAAAGGGATAGTCGTTCCATCCTGCTTGGGATGCTTGTCGGTATTTTGGGATCTGTTGGTCAATTGATCTTATTTTTTTGCCTGACGGTTGTTCCTGCCTACCTGGTCTTTCCCATTCTTTCATTAACCCCGGTGATCACCATTTTAATGGCCGCTGGTATTTTAAAAGAACGAACCGGTAAAGCCGGTTGGATAGGAATTGCAATCGCAATCATAGCCATTTTTCTGATCTCCTACCAGCCGCAAAATGGAGCAGGTAAGTATGAGTATAAATGGCTTTTGTTATCAATTGTCCCTTTATTGGTGTGGGGAGCGCAGGGGTTCTTTATGAGATGGGCCAATGAAACAAGCAGCGCCGAATCAATCTTCTTTTATATGATGATTTCATCATTTCTGTTTGTTCCGGTAGCATTGTATATGACAGATTTTTCAACCCCCGTTAATTTAGGATTTAAGGGTCCCTGGCTGGCTGCCATAGTTCAAGGCATGAATTCCATTGGAGCTCTTTGCCTGGTGTATGCCTTCCGGTATGGAAAAGCAATAATCGTTGCTCCCATGACAACCGCTTTATCACCGGTTCTTACAGTTTTAATTTCGCTTTTTATCTACGCAGTTATTCCTCATCCCATAATCATTACAGGTATTATACTCGCCATTGTATCAGCATTACTAATGAGCAGGGAAGAGACAAAATAAAAATTAACTTACCAATTAGCCCCAGAGAGTGACAGGATGCAGGATTTCAGGTTTTGAAACAGGCACTCCAATCTTTCGATTCTTGCTTTTTTATGAATTTATAGATTCATTTTGTTTCTATAAAATTATAGTTCACCCGCTTGTCGCCATACCAGCACTTACTTAACCGTATAAAAAAAACCGGGAATTAGCTTTTAAATTATTATAAATCAGTTATTAACCTCGACTAAATCCGGAATTTGAATTCTTTATGTTAAGTTTTTTTTAATTAACAGTATAAATTTTTTTTAAATAAAATGAAACTATATTATATTGCATAGTAATTAATAATAATTTCATTTTGTTTTTATTGTAAAAGAATACATTTTTATATTTTTAAAACCCAAACTAATATGTTTAATTTACGCAAGGTTTTACTGGGTATTTTTATGTTGCTCAGTGCGGTTGCATTCGCTCAGGTGAGGACCCTGAAGGGAAAAGTTGAATCTTCAAAAGGCCCCTTGAAAGGGGCGTCTGTGTCGATTGAAAACGGGGGAGGAACCTTTACAGAGGAAGACGGATCGTTTTCAATTGAGGCCCCGGCCAAACAAGTCGTATTAAATATATCTTATGTAGGCTTCACGGATATACGCCGGGTCGTCAAGGCCGATGAATCTGACATAACGTTATTATTAGAAGAATCGTCGGGAAAAGGTAATCTCGGCGAAGTCGTGGTGGTTGCGATGAATATTAAACAAAAAGCTAAATCACTTGTTTATGCAACCCAGAATGTAAAAACTGCTGAGCTGATAGAGGCGAGGGATCCTAACAACATACTGAATTCGTTGCAGGGAAAAGTGGCGAATGTAGTGGTTACACAAAGCTCAGCAGGTGTAGGAGGTGATGCACGGTTTATCTTACGGGGAAACAGATCATTAACTGGGAATAGCAGCGCGCTAATAGTAGTGGATGGTATTCCACTCGGAAATAATGTTGGAGATCCCGGTATTCAACCTGATAATATCGAATCCGTCACCATATTAAATGGTGCTTCTGGCGCTGCATTATATGGAACGGCGGCTGGTAATGGTGTTATTGTTATTAGTACAAAAAAAGGTAAAGCCAATAAATTAACGGTGAATGTGAATTCAGGAGCTGTTTTTGAATCGCCTTTTGCCTTACCCAAAATGCAAAATACCTATGGGCAGGGTTCTGCCGGTACCTTGGATGCTACAGCAGGTGATAGCTGGGGTGCAAAAATGGATGGACAGAGCTACACAGATTATTTGGGAAATGCAGCAAGCTATTCACCTCAGCGGGATAATGTAAAGGATTTCTTTAGAAATGGATTAGGCCTGAATAATTCAATCAGCGTTTCAGGAGGATCTGAAAAAGTACAAACATTTTTATCGTATGCCAACAATGCGGTACAGGGAATTGTTCCGAACAATAATTTGATATCACACATAATAAACCTTCGCCTGACCAATCAGATTACTAAGAAAATTTCAACGGATGCCAAGGTTACCTATTTGAGGAGAGATATCAAAAACAGGCCAAGATCCGGCGAAGGAAATACACCGGTATTGGATATTTATCAGATTCCGCGAAATGTAAGTACGGATCAGGCAAAACAATTTGAAACCCTGAATAGTGTTGGCGCCCTTACACCCACTGCATGGCCTTCTACACAAGGTGGAGTATATGGTAATCCTTACTGGGCCAACCAGCGGGATCTATCGGCCATGGGAAGAGATAATATTGTAGGCTTCTTACGGGTAAAATATCAAATCACTGATTGGCTTAGTTTAACCGGTAGCGGCAATATGGACAAGGCTACCGATCAGAATGACAGGAGAATCTATGATGGAACCTGGTCATGGAATAACTTCCCGGGTGGAACGTACAGTGACACGCTGAACACCTATACTCAAAAATGGTTTGATGTGATGCTGGAGGGAACGAACAAGATTGGAAACGATTTCAGGATCAATTATAATGTCGGCGCTATCTATCTTAATAATAAAGTACAAAGCAACTCAACAACCGCGAATGGTTTAAGTGTAGCCGATAAATTCAGCCTTATTTACGGATCCACGCTGGCCAGTTCACAATTGGAACAGGAAGTGGAAACCCAATCGGTTTTTGGTAAATTGGCTGTGTCATATAAAGAAGCTATTTATCTCGACGCAAGTTTAAGAAATGACTGGATCTCTGTTCTTCCGGCTCCCCATTCAGTTATGTATCCTTCAATTGGTACATCAGTTATTATTTCTGAATTAGTAAAACTTCCCAAATCAATATCATTCCTGAAAGCAAACCTGAACTATGCAGAAGTGGGTAATGGTGGGCAATTCGGCTTACTGTCGCCATACTATAATTATAGTCCGGGTGTTGGTGCAGGTGCAATATATCGCAATAGTACACTTCCCTTCTATGATCTGAAACCAGAATTAGTGAAGAGCATTGAAGCGGGAGTTCAGGCAAGATTTCTGAATAATAAACTTGGTTTTACATTAAACCTCTATAAGAGCAATTCAACGAATCAACTTCTTACACTAACTGTTCCGGTTGGAATAGGATATAGCACACGCTATATTAATGCCGGCGACATTCAGAATAAAGGCGTGGAATTGCAGGTTAGCGCTACACCGGTTAGCAGAAAGAACTTTAGCTGGAATATTGATTTCAACCTGGGAATGAACCGGAATAAAGTACTTAAAATATCTAATGATATTAGTGTAGTCCGATATGGCCATGGCGATTGGGGCGGTTATCCTCAGGCGGCCGTTGGAGGAAGTTTTGGTGATATGACAGGCGCTCAATGGTACAAAAATGATAAAGGGCAATTCGTGGTGAGTGCGGAGGGCAAGCCAATCACTACGGCTGATATGGGTTTAACACCTCAGGTAATCGGGAATCCAAATCCGAAAGCTACCATGGGATTAACCAATTCGGTTACTTACAAACGGTTTTCGGCTCGCATACTGGTGGATGGCCGCGTTGGTGGAGAAGTAATTTCAGGTACAGAAATGAATTTATCATTCAGCGGAATTACCGATGCAACATTAAAGTATCGTGAAGGTGGATGGAACCTTGGTGCTGTAGACGCAAACGGACAGCCAGTAACTAATACTATTACCGCCCAGGAATTCTGGCAATCGGTTTCGTCTAAACGATTTGGCACCGGCGAGTTTTTTGTGTATGACGCTACCAATTTCAGGATAAGAGAATTTTCAGTGGCTTATGATATTCCTCTCAATAATAACAAATACGTCAAGGCCGTAAGACTCTCGGCCGTAGGACGTAACCTGTTGTGGTTATACAGGGGAAGCAGCAAATTAAACATCCCTGGTTTAGAGAAAAGAAAAATGTGGTTTGACCCGGATATGACCCTTGGCAACGGCAACTTCCAGGGAGTGGAATATGGTGCATTACCATCAACAAGAAGCATTGGACTCAATCTGCAGGTAACCTTCTAATTAGATAATCAAGAATAAATATTTGTTTATGAAAAATAAATTATTGTCTTCCTTCCGCATTATACATATTAGCGTGGCGATGGCTGGTATATTAATTTTATCGGGCTGCACAAAAAAATTTCCGGAAAAAGATGTTGATCAGAATACGCTGGGTACCATCGGGCCTTCTCAATTACCTTATATATTTTCCGGAGCTCAGAAATATGCTTCCGCCATTGGAAGTTACCAGGTAGATCAAAATCTTACCGCTGACGTGTATGCGCAATATTTTGCAATTGACGTGACCTATTTCCCGACAGACCGGTACGAAGTGGTATCGGACTGGAACCAGGAATCTTTTAACATTGCCTACTTACAGGTAATGCCCCAGTTGCAAACAATTTTTTCAAATTATGATTCAACATCAGCTGAATATGCCGTTGCCAATGTGATGTGGGTTTGGACGTTTCATAGGGTGACAGATTATTTTGGTCCGATCCCTTATTTTAATGCGGGTACCGGCACCAATGCCGTAGCATACGATCCACAGGATAAAATTTATGCGGATTTCTTTAAGCGACTCAATGATGCCATTACCATTTTAAAAACCAAAACATCGGAGCACCCTTTCGGTACTTTTGATCTGATGTTTGCAGGAGATGTGAATAAATGGGTTAAGTTCGCCAACACGCTCAAGTTGAGACTTGCGCTCAGAATTTCAAAGGTGGATCCGGTACAAGCGAAGACAGAAGCAGAATCTGCTTTTGCAGATGGAGTATTAACAGCTAGTCCAGCTGAAGACGTATACGTGAGCCGGGATGGGAGTAAGAATGATCCTAATGGCTTATCTACAATGTCTGACTGGAATGAATTCAGAATGAGCGCTACCATGGAATCCGTTTTAAAAGGATATAATGATCCGCGTATGCCTGAGTATTTTCTTCCGGCTGCAAATACCGGTACCTATGAAGGCCTGAGAAATGGAGTTTCTGTTGGTCAACTGGCTGATCCATTAAATAAGGCTGCTGCTAATTCACATGTTGGCGCCAGATGGGCGTCACCTGCCTTCGGCGGACTCGACAGCTATAAATCTACGCCTGCGAATATAATGTGCGTTGCAGAAGCTTATTTTCTGCGGGCTGAAGCTGCGTTACTAGGATGGAATATGGGTGGAACCGTTCAGGAACTTTATGAAGCAGGTATCACGAATTCATTAAAGCAATGGGGAGTTACAGATAATACTACCATTCAAAATTATATCAATAGCACAGCCACCCCAATAGCTCCCCAGGATTTTCTTAATTCACCGGCTGTTTCAACTGTGCCGATTAAATTTAACGGTGCGGATCAGGCCATTCAGTTAAAGCAGATAGCAACCCAAAAATGGCTTTCATTATTTCCAGATGGTCATGAAGCCTGGGCAGATTACAGGAGAAGTCATGCGCTTGACTTATACCCGGTGGCAAACTCTGATAACCCCGACCTTACGAATCCTGCTACACAGTGGATAAGGAGGTTACCTTTTCTTATGTCAGAAAGAGTATCCAATACAGCTGAAACGGAAAAAGCGGTCCAATTGCTGGGAGGACCTGATAAGATTACAACTCCACTTTGGTGGGATAAAAACTAATAACGGTCTGTCGTTTCAGGTAATGGTTCTGAAAAATGCACAACCTTTAAGAATTCAGGAATTAATAAAAAAATTAAAATGCGTATTAAAAATCAGCTTTCAGCTTATTTGTTTGTACTAAGTGCGTTTTGCATAAGTCTTCCTGAAGTTCATGCCCAGGAGACAAAGATCACAAGAGATAATATCAGGTTTATTGACTACCCGGGCTTTCCTGAAGGCAGTTCCTCCTGGGATGATATAGGATACAATCCCGTGTTCAATTCTGTCTTTGTTGGTACAACCAATCACAAGGATAAGGTGGCACTTTATGAGTTTGATGCTAACAGGGATAGTATGAAGTTCCATGGGTTTATCGGCGATTTGGTCAATCTCCGGTCTTTTCAATGGCAGGCAAAAATTCATACAAAGTTCGTAGCAGACGCACAAGGGAATATGTATGCCGCTACAGATGGAGGTGAATCCAGGGAAGAATATTTAATGGATCATCCACATGGATACGCCGGTGGGTTCTTTTTAAAGTGGGATGCAGCCAATCAGAAATTAGTTAACCTGGGTATGGGGCTTCAATATGAAAGTGTCAAGGATATTGATATTGATATTACAACGGGTAAACTATACGCAGTGAGCTATCCCCAGGTCCATTTCACGATTTACGATCCTGCAAAAAATGATTTTCGGGATCTTGGGCGGGTGGGCAGTGCCCATGTTCCCCGCGTAATGTTTAGTGATCAGTGGGGAAATTGCTATTACGTGGATTGGAGGCAGCGTTTTGTGAAGTATGAAAAAAAATCAGACAAACTTTTATTTGATGATAAAAGCATACCCGCCTTTCCCGGCACTCCGGGCGAGCACATCATAACGGGTATTACCGCTTTTGCAAAAGATAAAATTAACAATGTGATTTATTTTTTGACCTACGGAGCAAAGGTCATGGCTTTTTACCCGCAGGAGTCTGGTATTGGCCGGGTCAAAGACCTTGGTGGAGTAATTGATGTGCCCGGTATAGAAAAATGGAATTTTTATGTACCGAACCTGAATGTCGGTGATAACGGAAAATTATATTATTTCATTGGTGGCCACGGGAAGTACGCAAAGAAAGGATACTCATTATTAATGGAATTTGATCCGGCATCAGGAGAAAAAAAGGTCGTTTCTGAATTCTCTGAAAATGAGCTGGTAGAAGCAACCGGGAGTGATACGAAAGACAAGGAGGGAAACATGTATTTTGCCGGAAAGAGAGAAGTGTCATTGGATGAAAAAACTAAAAACAAGGTTTTTTCAGAAGCAGGAAGCAAGCCAACAGTTCCTTTCCTGATCAAATTCAATCCTGGCAAAAAAATAAACTAAAATAAAATCAAACAAAGAATAATGAGAGTTATTATTATAGCTATATTTTTATCCGCCGCCTGCAAATTGCAGGCCCAGTTTACTTTTTTTAGTCCGAAAGACGCATTTGCAATTGAAGTATCCCTGGATAATACATCATTAAAAAGACTTCCTGTTTACCGGAACTCAATTTCATCACTGATCGTATCAGGTGATTATATTCTTGGCGGAACGTCCGCAGACAAGGGGCTTTCACCGTATCTTTTTACGGCTTCTTTAAGCCGGCGTGACATGGCATCCATAGTAGATTTGGAAAAAATTATTCCGGGACAGAAGACTGTTCAAACCGGTTTTTGCCTGGCGAATAAAAACCAATTCTTTGCCGGAACGATCGGAAACGGCGAATCGGCTGATGGACATTTAATGGAGCTGCAGTTAAAAAATGATGGCGGCATTGATGTGAAAGATTTGGGAGTTCCGGTTCCGCATGAAGGGATTTTTTCATTGTTGATCAACCGTGCAAAAACCAAAATGTATGGCATAACTTTTCCATCCGGGAAATTTTTTAGCTATGATTTAAAAACGAAGGTTACCGATGTATTCGATGATGTAGCACCTGCTAAAAAAGACATTGGTAAATTCAATGAATTCAGCTTGAAACCGGAAAACTACTTGTGTAAAGCGTTAATAGAAGATAGTAAAGGATTGATATATGGAAGTGCGCCTGTTAATAAGCTTTTCTATTTTGATCCCGCCAGTAAAAAATTTAATGAGTTTGCAGAACTTCCCGATGTATGGGGTAGAACTGTGATGGGCCAGGTGGAAACATGGGCTAAAAGCAATGATGGAAAACTGTACGGCGGCAATGCTGGTGACGGTCAGTTATTCATCGTGGACCCGGTAACGAAAAAAGTAAAAAACCTGGGCAAGCCGATTATGATGAATCGCTTAAGAGGGTTGGCATTTGGCAACGATGGCAAATTATACGGCATTGCCGGAGCTTTACCGGGCTATGCGCATTTGTTCAGCTATGATCCGAAACAAGAGGGATTTAAAGATCTCGGCAACCCAAGTTTCACCATGAAGTCCCCGGGTATTGAACAGGGAATAGACTGGCGTGGATTTCAGTTAGGAACTATTGCGTCATCTGAAGATGGAAAATATATCGTCATGGGCGAAGACGAATCGTTAAGTCAATTATTAATCTTCCCGGTAAGTAAGAACTAATCAAAGTACCTGAGTGCAGACAAGCGTTAAAAAAATAACATGAAACCGAATGATAAGTATATGAACAGGCCGCTACTATTTTTGCTATTAATATTTTTTTGTAACAAGGATGTTCAATCGCAAAAAAATCCGAAACAAAATAATGACTGGCATATCGCAGCCCTGCCTTCATCGGTCCGTATCGATCCTGCTACGCTGGAGATAATTGATACAAGATATAAGGATGTGAGGCCGGATAAACATGCCGCTGCGGATTTGCTTAGAAAAAACTGGATATACGATGGTAACCTGGTTAATCTTTCCGGTGCAAGAGGGGAATATGTTTCATTTCAGGTGGTTATTTTTACAGACAAAAACAAAGAGCCAGATTTAAAAGACATTAAGGTTCGATTGGCTCCGTTTAAAAAAGATAATATTCAGCTGGCTGTCAATCCTGAATTATTTTTAGAATGGTCGGTTAAAATTAATACGATAAGTACAGGATATACAAAAGCTTCATTGGGTAATGGCTGGTATCCTGATGCATTGATCCCTTTTTCGGATATACAGATTGATACTGCAACCATAAAAGGCAGGTGGGTATATCCGTTATGGCTACCGGATTTTAATAACCGGATCGAAGGGCAAAAGGCAACCATTCTTTGGATTGATCAGTACATTCCTTTTGATAGAAATAAGGCGGAACCGGGTATCTATCAAACCACGGTTTCCGTTTCAGTTGATAATAAAACAGAATCAATTCCAGTCAATCTGCAAGTGTGGAATTTCGCTTTGCCAAACGAAAATAAATTTAAAGCCAGTTTGCAGGAAGAAGGTTTCCTGAGTGAAATGCCGGAAAAGCAGGAGCTTGAAATTTATCAATTGTTCAAGCGTAATCGCGTAGGCTTGATGGATCCGACCTATAAGCCGGAATTAATTGAGGAGCCGGGTAAAAAAACGGAGATTAAATGGAAACAGTTTGATGCAAGACTTAACAAATATTTTACCGGCGAGGCGTTCACAAAAAAATACGGCTACACCGAGGGACCGGGATATGGTGAACCGGTTGAAACCTTTGTACTTCCCTTTGATGTGTATGGGAAATATGGTACAGCCGGTTGGCCTGACATAGGAAAACCAGGCGTTGAAAAGAATGCAAAGAACCAAGAGGTATATGTAAACACTATTAAAACGGTGAGAGATCATCTTAAAAGCTCAATTAATCCTTCGAAAACAGATCTGATAGTTTATTTGAACGGATTAGACGAGTCCTACTTCCAGGAGGCTTTCGACCGGATGATTTTTTATGGCAACCTTTTCCGGAAACATTATCCAGAAGCCAGTTTCAGAATTGACGGGGCGTACACAACTGAACAAATGAACTACCTCTATAAATCGATCACTGCCTGGGGTACCCATACCATCAATTACAATCATGATGAGTTGAAGAAATTCCAGGAAAGTGGAATCAAGAATTGGTTATACGGTCCGATGATCTATGAAGGAAAAGTAAATAGCTGGGTTGGTAGCGTAACGTTTACCGACCTTCCGCTGATTAACCAACGGGCTTTAAGCTGGGCCTGTGTAAAATACAATATCTATTCCTGGTTAAGCTGGGGCATTGGCGTCAACTGGCAAAGAGCATGGTATGATCCCGAAATATGGAAAGATGAATATAAAAATGGCGCTGATTCTGATCCGGAGTTTAAGTATAAAAAATTAAATGGAAACGGGCTTTTGATCTATAGCGCCGGTGTTATTCCAAATGTAAATAGCGCCTGCCCATCCATCCGGTTAAAGGCCATGCGTGATGGCGTGCAGGAGTATGAATATTTGCAGTTAATAAAAAAGCTGGATGGAAATGCTGCCAGGGCTAACGAAATAGTAAACAGCCTGGTTCATTTTCCTTTCGGTGACAAATCGATCGGTAATATTAATGTATGGGAATATGATGCCGAAAAATGGGACAATGCACGGATACAAATCGGGAATATGATTAATAAAGCCATTGATAAATAGGTGTCGGAGTATCGGTATGTTTTGCTGCACCGGCACATCATATTGTTTCTCAACTTATACTTCGGGAAAGAGCAGTTAATTAAATGGCATAAACAGCCTGGTTATTTCTTTGTGTCGTGAAATGGTAATTCTTCACCCGGCCGCAAGGGAAAAAAATCATTAATAGGTTCAATGAAAAGAATAGAATAAGTATGCGCGATTTGAAAATTGGTTTGAAACAGGCGACTGTCTTTTTAATCTTCCATTTGATTGGTTTTATAGGATGGAGTCAGGAGGCTACATACAAAGTAAGTAATGAGCTGATTAAAACATATCCCTTTTCAGATCCTAACCCGGTTCCACCGGTAGCAGTGAATAATGATATCTCGAGATTTTATCCCTACTTCACGTACGAAGGTTATGCCGTAAAGGATACTATGAAGGATTGGAAAGTAGTTGAACTGGAAAATAAGTTTCTGAAAGTGAAAATACTGCCTGAAGTTGGTGGAAAAGTGTGGGGGGCCATCGAAAAGTCGACCGGCTTTGATTTTATTTATTTAAATCATGTTTTGAAATTTCGAGCGATAGGGATAAGGGGTCCCTGGACTAGCGGCGGCATAGAACATAATTTTGGACTCGATATCGGTCATGCTCCCTGGACAGCTTCACCAGTTGATTATATAGTACAAAAAAATCCGGATGGAAGCGTGAGTTGTACGGTAGGGGGTTTGGATTTAGCCTCGCGAACCCAATGGCGTGTTGAAATAAGACTTGCTAAGGATGCTGCCTATTTTGAAACAAGGTCATTGTGGTATAACGCTACGCCTTATCATCTGTCTTATCTTTCATGGGAAAATGCAGGGTTTAAAGCCGATGACGATTTAGAGTTTTACTTTCCCGGTGATCATTACCTGGGTCATGATGGTTCAGCGCATTCCTGGCCTTCGGACGAGAAGGGAAGATTATTGTCTTTATATAAAAACAACAATTTTGGCAGCAGCAAGTCATATCATACGATAGGCAGTTACAGAAATTTTTATGGAGGTTATTGGCACAACAAGAATATCGGATTTGGACATTGGGCGCCCTATTCGGATGCTCCCGGTAAAAAAGTATGGATATGGTCACTGGCAAGAGATGGGGCGATTTGGAAGGACTTACTAACGGATACAGACGGACAATATATTGAAGCGCAATCTGGTGTTACTTTTAACCAGGCTGATTTTGTAAGCGGGTTGCACAGTCCATTCAAACAACTTTCTTTGAGACCGGGTTACAGTGAGACAAAAACAGAGTCATGGTTTCCTGTCATGAATACTTCAGGCATTATCGATGCTTCTCGTGAAGGCGTGTTAAATGTTATAAAGGAAAATGACAGTCTGCAGATCATCATCAGCCCGACGCAAAAAATAGATGACAGCCTGTATATAAGAACAGGCAGTAATACGGTATCGGTACAAATGCTGCATTTGCAGCCGCTGCAGGTTTATCATAAAAAAATAAAACTAGCTCAAAATTCTGATAGCCAGATATCGGTACAGTTAGGAGTGGATAAGCTCAGCTACGAAATTGGTAAAACAGAAACAGGGATAAAAAGACCCCTGGTATTTCCGCGCGATTTGGATAGTAGTGATTCAGAGCGTTTCTTTCTTTTAGCGGAGGATGAAAACAGCATGAGAAAATTCGATGAAGCTTTTCGCGACTATTCGCAATGCATCAGCAAGGATCCCTACCATCTGCGGGCATTAAGCAGGGTAGCAGAATTGTATTGCAGAAGTTACCAGTACGAAAAGGCTTTAGCCGTTGCGCAAAGGGCATTGGCCATTAATACCTATGATCCTGATGCTAATTATATTTATGCTGTTGTTCAAAGGAGAATGGGGAAATCGGAGGCTGCACTGGAAGCGTTTAGTGTTGCGGTACGGTCTATGGAATACCGTTCGGAAGCATATAGCCAGCTAGCAGGGATTAAAATGCAGCAAAAGAATTTCGGGGA
>JAOQAL010000328.1 GCA_025963615.1 Chitinophagaceae bacterium
GCGCTTGCCTTTTTATCAGGGCATGCGGAAAAATACCATTATAAAAGCAATGAATTCGTTTTAATCGGTGCAAGCGCCGGTGCGCATCTTGCTATGTTGTATGCTTACGGCTACGACTCAGCGAAACAAATAAAAGCAGTAGTAGATTTTTTCGGACCCACCGATTTGTCTGACCGGATCACCAGAACCAGGAACAAACTCTTTGATAGCCGCGCCGCGAATTGGTCAGGGACCGATGATCCGCAATCACAACTATCCCTTGATGCAAGCCCTTATTACCGGCTGACAAAAGAAACCGGGGTTCCGACTATTCTTTTTCATGGAGGAGAGGACAGCATTATTCATTTCAGCCAGTCCGAAAAAATATATAAAAAATTGCTGGCGTTGAATATCGCTACCCAATATGAATTTTATCCGCAGGAAGGTCATGGTTTCAGCACGAAAGCCGGCCGGGAAGCTCTTATCCAAACACTGGCCTGGCTGGAAAAATATTACCCGGCTCAATAATTAACCGAATGTTATTTTGCAGGAAACTCCTTTTGTTTACTTATCTATAATTTCACCGACGCTTTTAAAAAAGACCGATATGATGAAATGGAAAAAGAGTCTCGCAGTTGCCGGTAGTTTACTAATTATAGCAACACTCTCCGCTCAAAAAAAGTCAATTGTAAAACCGAACCCGGCCACAGCAGCCCAGCCAAAAATCATCATCGGTATGATGGTGGACCAGATGCGCTGGGATTACCTGTATCGTTTTCAGAGCCGGTATACAGAAGGAGGGTTCAAAAGATTATTACGTGAAGGTTTTTCCTGTGAGAATACATTGATTGATTATGCTCCTACCGTTACTGCATGCGGTCACACCTGCGTTTATACAGGTTCCGTACCGGCCATACATGGCATTGCAGGTAATGACTGGTATGATCGGGTCAAAGGAAAAGTTGTTGGATGTGTAAATGATGATTCTGTTACTATCGTCGGCTCCACGGGGGGAACGGGCCAGTCACCCCGTAATAATCTTTCTACCACTATAACAGATCAGTTGCGTATCGCTACCAATTATCAAAGTAAAACAGTAGGGATCGCTATAAAAGACCGTGCCTCCATATTGCCAGCCGGCCATGCTGCTACAGCGGCGTTCTGGTTCAGTCCCGGGGATGGTAATTTTATAACCAGCACCTATTATATGAAGGAATTGCCAGACTGGGCTAAACGATTTAATGAGAAAAAAATTATAGATACCTATTGTGAAAATGATTGGGAAACACTTTATCCGGTTAATACGTATACATCGAGTACCGCCGATGACAAAACGTACGAGAATGTCTCTAACGGCGATGCCAAGCCTGTTTTTCCACATCGCTTAAAACAATTTAAAGGTAAAAATTATGGCGCCATCCGCACGACGCCTTATGGCAATACACTCACATTCGATTTTGCAAAAGCAGCCATTGATGGATATAATCTGGGTGGTGGCGGGTTTACTGATTTTCTTGCCATTAGCTTTTCAAGCCCCGACGCCATAGGGCATGTGTATGGGCCAAATTCCATTGAACAGGAAGACAATTTTTTACGCTTTGACAAGGAACTGGCAGATTTCTTTACTTACCTTGACAGGCGGTTTGGCAAAGGGAATTACCTTTATTTTATTACAGCCGACCATGGTGTGTCTGAATCACCTGGTTATTATTTAGAAAACAAAATGCCTTCCGGTGCCATTGATGATAAAGATTTTTCAAACCTGGTAAGTGGGCTCAAAGAAAAATTCGTGATCGAAAATCCCATTTTGTCTTTTAACAATGATCAGATCTATATGAACTGGGGCGAATTTGACAAAAAAGGAATTGATCATAAGGAGGTGGAACGTTTCATAAAAAAAATATTATTACAATCTCCGGGTATCGCTGATGTGTTGGCCACTGAATCACTTGGCACAGCGCCGGTGCCGGAACCGATCAAATCCATGTTGATAAAAGGCTATAATGTAAAACGCGGTGGTGATTTTGATATCCTGCCACAACCTGCCTGGAAAGCGGGAAACATAAAAGGCGCTTCGCATGGCAGCTGGTATCCTTATGATGCACATATACCGTTGGTATGGATGGGATGGAAAATAAAACCAGGGTATACGAACCGGGTAATTGGTATGACTGATATTTCTCCGACATTAGCTGCCTTATTACATATCCAGGCGCCAAGCGGGGCCATCGGACAACCAATAATTGAAATCACAAATATTACCGGGAGTCCTAACTAAAAAAACTGTTTATTTCCCTTTTGGAATGAGTTAACAGGCTCTGTTAATCCTGTTAATTTTCTCTGTTTTATCTGTACATTGCCTCGTTATCCTATTGATCGCTTCGACCGATGGCTGGACTAACGAGCTGGACCGGCAACCGGTTACTTAAATTTTTATTCCATATTCAAAACATGAAGGCACTTGTTATATCCGGCGGAGGCAGCAAAGGGGCTTTTGCCGGCGGCGTATCCGAATTCCTAATAAGGGAATGTAAACAGGAGTACGATATATTTATCGGCACATCCGCGGGCAGTCTCCTCATTCCTCTTCTTGCTATTGACCAGGTAGAAAAGATAAAGGATATTTTCACCTCTGTATCACAAAATGATATTTTTAATATCAATCCGTTTATCATAGAAAAACGGAACGGGATTTATGAGACCAGCATTAACCACCGGGGCATCATTAAAATGTTTTTGAGACGCAGAAAAACATTTGGCGAAAGTCTGAACCTGCGAAAGCTTATCGGCAAAATTTTAACAGAGAATGACTTTAAATTAATTAAAAATGGAAAGCCGGATGTCATTATAACCGTTTCCAACATCAGTTATAACAGGGTTGAATATAAATCGGTAAAGGAATGTACGTACGAAGATTTCTGCGATTGGATATGGGCCTCCGCGAATGTCATTCCTTTTATGAGCCTGCTTAATAAAAATGGTTTTGAATACGCGGATGGCGGCCTCGGGAATGTGGTTCCGCTATTCCGGGCTATCGAAAAGGGAGCTACGGAAATAGATGTAATCGTTTTAAAAGCGGCCAACCCGATGATTCAAAAAAACCCGGTCCAAAACGCCTTAGAACTTACAGCAAGGGCTTTTGATTTTATGCTTAACCAGATTGAAACAGATGATATAACGATCGGTCGCATGGAAGGAATACAGCATCATGTAACGTTGAACTTTTATCAGCCAACAGAAGACCTTACGACGAACTCACTCATTTTTGAACCCGAAAAGATGAAAAAATGGTGGGCCAATGGATATGACTATGCAAAGCAAAATAATCCAAAATGCCGGACGATCAAACCTAAAGATA
This sequence comes from Chitinophagaceae bacterium, assembly GCA_025963615.1. GTDB lineage: Bacteria > Bacteroidota > Bacteroidia > Chitinophagales > Chitinophagaceae > JAFDYH01. Next base: position 3,338 of record JAOQAL010000328.1, read on the forward strand.
AAAGTTAACCGCTTACGATTCTTTCGCAACAACCTTTTCTTCCTTATTCGGAATAATTAGTAACGGTATTTTAGAATGCTGCAATAATTTTTCTGCCACACCTCCTACGAATAACTTATACAGCCCGCTATGACTATGCGAACCCAGGATCAATAAATCCACGTTATTGTCTTTTGCATATTCCAGTATTGAACCGGCTACCTCTCCTTCCAGTACCCGCGTTACAATATTTTCATCATTTAAATGTTTTGTTGTGGCTGCTAAAAATTTCCCGGCTTCCTTTCTTAATTCATCCGCCATCAATATTGAATTATCGGCCAATAGCCCTTCGTATCCCATGATGGGTGAATAGGGCATAGAATAGTATGTGGCATCCGAAATGACATGTACCAACACTATTTCTGCGTTTATAGCTTTCGCTACGCTATGACCTGTTTCTGCCACTATTTGTGATGAGGGATTATAATCAATAGCGATCAATACTTTTTTCATGACCTTTGGTTTAGTGCTTTTTGCGGTATTTTTATTTTGGGCTGGACTTGTTAATGGGCTGCTGTTGCAGGATTATCAACTTTAACTTCAAAAAGTGAGCCAGCGTAATCAACCGGAATTTGTAAACTTTTTTTCCCATACTAAAGGTACGCCTCCTTACTGAGGGATTACTTCTTTGCTTTCTGCGGCAAAAAAAGCTCCTAATGATTACCAGCCTACCTTCCGTCGCCGGAGACCGGCGGGCATGGTCGGGATCAGCGTATCCTATTATTAAAGCGACAATCAAACTTAAAGACTCTTGTCATCCCTAGCCACGAAATATCCCGATAGCTATCGCATAGGTGCCAAGGTAATATGATCACCATTCATTTTTAAATCCTCGTTGAGCTTTCGGATATCTCATGTGCTTTTGGTTTTCTTTCTTTTCTTTTTGTGTGGCCAAAAAGAATTCCCGATAGCTATCGGGATCTGCGACAAAAAAAGCCACCGGAAAACGAATACGCCCTCCCGATAAAAATCGGGACAGGCTGTTTTCCGGACGGTTCCTTGATGAGGCTTTTGTGCTACTGTGACTTCAACGCTATATCGCTACTCCCTTGATAGCACACAACAAACTTGTTATCAAAATTAGCTTGACGCCAATGCGATAGTCACCGGGGAATCTGCGACAGAAAAAATTGTTTTCATTGACTGGTCAATTATTTTTTCGACTTTCGGTTTTCTTATCCCGGGGTCTGGCATCAGCTTTTTTCTATTTTTAATTTTACTATCGTTTGGCCAAGACCCCGGACAGACAAAATTGTTGTTAGTTCATAAATCCAAAACAAATGTCCCCAAGTCCTTTCCCCCCGGGGAAGGATTTAGGATGGGGCCAATAAATTCAAAACTAATGTCCTCAAGTCCTTTCCCTTCGAGGAAGGATTTAGGATGAGGCCAATAAATCCAAAACAAATGTCCCCAAGTCCTTTCCCCTCGGGGAAGGATTTAGGATGGGGCCAATAAATTCAAAACTAATGTTCTCAAGTCCTTTCCCTTCGGGGCAGGATTTAGGATGGGGCCAATTGGCTAAACTCCTTAACTTAATGACATGGCCCGGTGCGAGTCTCCGCGCACCGGAACAAAAGAAAACGTATGCCCCGACCCATAGTCGGCGGCGAAATTTTATGAAAGCCTAAAAAAGGAGTTTTCTTTTGCATGATTTGCGGAAAGAGTCTTAAAGCAGCTGGTTCGTAACAATCGAAACAAGGGCATAATCCAGCGACCTCCGAATTAACGTCAGCGAACAGACGAATTATCAATCATGAAATTTCAATTAATCCGCACCTTAATACCGTCAACAAACCGGTATAAATTAAATGTGCCTTGTTTTGATTCCACTTCAATAGCGGCTTTTAATTCCTCCTTACTGGTGTCGCTCATTCTTTTACTAACGATAAGCTGCCAGGCTTTTTCTGCCAGCAACCAGTATTTTTTGTCTGATAGATGATGTTTTTGCAATTGATGCATAATAGCGCTGTATAATTCAACGATGCCATCTTTTTGCGAAGCCGTGGTTTTAATAACCGGAACTTCATGATAATGTGTTCTATCCCGATAGCTATCGGGAGCAGACGCCTTCATCATCTGCAGGTTTTTTACAAACAGGTCGGCATCCGGCCGGTCGCTTTTATTCACTACAAAGATGTCTGCTACTTCCATCAATCCCGCTTTCATGGTTTGCACTTCATCTCCCCCTTCGGGCACCATTACAACAACCGTTACATCCGCGAGGCCGGCGATTTCAATTTCACTTTGTCCTACCCCCACCGTTTCTACAATGATAATGTCAAAAGGCGCTGCCTTCATTAAATCAGTTATCTCTATGATTTTTGGGTGCAATCCGCCCAGCGAGCCCCTGGTTGCCAGGGAGCGGATAAACACGTTGGTGTTGGTATACCATTCACTCATGCGTATGCGGTCGCCCAGCAAAGCCCCGAGATGAAATGGTGAAGAGGGATCGACACAAAGGATTCCAGTTCTTTTGTTCTGCTTTATCAATTCCCCGGTTAATGCATCTGTCAACGTACTTTTTCCTGCACCGGGTGGACCTGTAATGCCAATAATTTTTGTTGAAGAAGTGGAGGGAAGTAATTGCAATAATTCCTGGTAACCGGGATATTCGTTTTCTATTAACGAAATACAGCGGGCCAATGTTTTTACATTTCCCTGCTTAACCTGTTCTAATAATTGCTGCCACATGAAAGAGAATGATTTACGACGCTATACCCGGCAAGTTACAGATTGATTGCAGAAAATCATACCGTCCAATACTTCCACCCAGGCATATCCGTCAAAAAGTATCCCCCATTGCGCATCTCTCGCACCGGAACAAGAAAATAAGCAAATGATCAAAGATTCTTTTTAAAAGATTTGCAGAAGCATCCTAAAGCAAATGGTTCGTGGGGACTCGAACCACGGCGTAACGTAAGCAGCCTACCCATATTCGTCTCTTCAGCCCCGGTGCACCGGAACAAAAAAAGACTTATGCACCCTGCGCATAGTCGTCGGAGAAATTTTATGAAAGCCTAAAAAAGGAGTTTTCTTTTTGCATGATTTGCGGAAAAAGCCTTAAGCAGATGGTGCAGGGCATATCGTGTTGAATTCGGAAAATAGTTTTCAAAATGAAATTATATTTCATTTACAATTCCGTTGGTAATCTTTAACAGCAGGGGTGCCTCTTTCGCTTCCCCCGCAATTCTTATATTAAAATCCGTTGGATTTAACCGTATGATTAATGAAAGAGTAAAGCCGTTCTCCCCGTCGCCGGAAGGCTCCAGTATATATTGTGCAGGAACCCTTGCCTTTATACCATT
>JAOQAL010000339.1 GCA_025963615.1 Chitinophagaceae bacterium
ACCCCCTTCATTAGAAATATACAGATTGTTATTTCTGTCGAACGCAATTCCTTCGGGTTGATTAAAAATAGAAGGATTTAGCGGGTAAACTGTCTTAGGGTTCCAGCTTTCATCAGTTACTACCAGCATTTTGTTTACAGAAGATAGAATATACCATTCCCCGGTGGCCGGACTCTTTGCCAGGGCGGAAGGATGAAAAGATATTTTATCAATGTTAGCCAATGCTTCAATTTCTTTTACATTGACACTAAAATTCCCTGACGGTGTAATCTTCCCATCCGTATTTAACTGGAGAATCGTTCCGCTCGAAATTTTACTGGTTTTATCCTCCTGGCAATGCTTACATAACACATATAGCCGGCTGGTTTTCTCATCTGCATATAGTCCTTCAAATTCGCCATCAGGCAACAGGCCTTCCAGGGCCTGCACATTGGCAACTTTTTCATGATTCGCTTCACTTAGCAGAAATGAAAACAAGGTGCCATCGCTGCGAAGCATAATAACATAGCCATTACAAATCGCTACATCTTCATAGTCCCCTTTTTTCCCGAATTTAGAAGCCAGCAGATTCTTATCCCCCAGCTTAAAATGAAAGAGCTTCCCGTCCTCATCCTGTTCAGCATACAGGGTGTCATCGTTATCATGGTTGAATGTGATACCTGATATCTCGTGCAATGCATCAGGCATATAAAATTTTTCAGGCACATTCAAATCATAGCTATACGGACCCATCATAGTATCCGATGCATCTTTTGGCGCATGCTGTTTATTCTTTTTGGGGCCACAGCCAATCAAACAAATCAATAGCATCATGGCGAAATATCTTGTCATAGTCGGGTAACTGTTTTCCGGTTATTAATCTGTTTTAAACAATATTGGTAAATGGCTTCCTGCGAACGGAGTTTATACATGTCATTTTCTGCCGGTACATTATTCATTGTTTCATCCAGTATTACAGCTGCCAGATTGTCCTGCAACTGTAGCGAGAGAATGGTTTTTATTTCATTTTTTAGTTCTTCATCGTAAAGTGGGAAGCAAACTTCTATTTTGCGGTAAATATTCCTGTTCATCCAGTCGGAGGAGCCAAGGTAAATTAATTCGTTATTATTATTATGAAACATGAAAATCCGCCCATGCTCCAGGTATCTATCAACAATTCTTTTTACCGAAATGTTTTCGCTCATTCCCGGCACTCCGGGTATCAGGCAGCAAACACTCCGTATAATCAGGTTTATTCTCACGCCGGCATTACTTGCTTCATACAATTTACTAATTAAAATTTCTTCTTCCAGATTATTTAGCTTGATCGTTATTCCCGAAGGCAACCCTTTTTTGGCATTGGCAATTTCATTATCCATCAGATCCAGGAATTTTTTCTGAAGGTTAAATTGCGCAACCAGCAAATGTTTGAAGCCTGTTTTATCCGGGCTTTCTGCTTTTTTCCGGTAACTTAAGAAAATAAATAAGAGTTCGAGTTCCCGAAGCAATTTGCCACTTGCCGTCAATAAGATATGATCGGTATAAAAACGGGCCGTAGATTCATTCAGGTTACCGGTTGCCAACAGTCCTAAATAGGCCTGCCTGCCATCCTGTTTCTTTTTTACCAAAGCGACTTTGGCATGCACCTTTAAATGAGGAATGCTGTAAATAATTTTTACACCGGCAGCCTTCATCCGTTTAGCCCATTTGATATTATTCGCTTCATCAAACCTGGCTTTCAACTCTACAAAAACGGTTACACTTTTACCATTTTTCGCGGCGCTTATCAGGGCATATACGATTCTTGAATCGCTGGCAACCCGGTATAGTGTGGTATAAATCTCTTCCACGTCATCATCCATCGCCGCTTCATTAAAAAAACGAAGAACGGTATTATAAGAATTATAGGGGGTGTGTATTAAAATATCGTTGTATTGTATTTCCCTGAATAAAGAATCTGTTTTTTGCCGGAACCGGTAGTCTGATGCCGGGTTCCCGGGATACTCTAACACCATGTCATGGACAGGAATAGACATAAGATCCTTCAGGTTATGATAATTCCCCCCGGGAATAATATTGGCATTGGAAAGATTGAAAGTATGAATAAGGCGTTCTAAAACCGGTAACGGCAAATCAGGCTGGTACAGGAACCTGGTAGCTAATCCAAAATCACGTTTACTGATTTGCTTTTCAATTTTTTCAGCGAGATCCCCCTCATATTCATCCAGCAGGTCCAGTTCTGCGTCCCGGGTTATTTTAAGGCTAAACGAACCGGTGATCCTGTATTGCGGGAAAATAAATTGAAGGTTGTCCTTAATAATATCATCTGTAAAAATGATGTAGTTAGTTCCTGATTCTTTCCTGTTGTAAAACCTGGAGACTGTATCCGAAGGAATATTGATCAGCGCTATATCACTTTTCCCATTTTGTTCCAGGGTAACAGCAATATAGAGTTTGTTGTTTTCGGGGAAAAAATTATCCGTGCGGTTTAAATAAATAATTTGTATAAATGCGGAAAGCGTATTGAAGAAGTAAGCCGTTGTATCTTTCCGGGTGATTTCCGGGAGAGTTTCATTATATACGAGGTAAATAGCTTTCTCTTTTAACGCCGGAATAATATTCCCGGTAAGTAAACTGCCAAAGTATTGTTGTTGCCGGAGAATGATTTGGGTAACTTCTTCTAAGTGATTTCCGGTTTCATTAATGGTATCCTCCTGCTTTTTCTTCACTTTATGCAGTTTACTCAACGCCATTACCGCCGGCATGCGGACACGGTAAAACTCATCGAGGTTAGAGGAAAAAATTGAAAGAAATTTTATCCTTTCAATCAACGGCACATCCTCCTTACCCGCTTCCATTAAAACCCGTTCATTAAATGAAAGCCAACTGAGATCCCTGTCAAAAAAACGATATTGTTTCATTTTTTTATTTTGATGAGCATAAG
>JAOQAL010000358.1 GCA_025963615.1 Chitinophagaceae bacterium
TTTGCCTGGTTTTTGGGTAAAAAGCCGGTCTATAATAAATACCTTGACTAGCCTTTCTGAAAATACTGGCCACAAAGTTTGTTTTTCTTGCGACTTGTCTGCAATGGCTACCTGATTGGTCTAACCGCTGCAGTCAACTTTCCCTGCGATCCCCGCTCATAAAACCGTTGCCGTTTAATTGGGGGGATAAGCCGGTTTGGCATGAAATTTTATTCAGTCTTTTAAAATCCACAACATGGGCTCGACTAACCATCCAAAAAACAGCATCTTGATTATTGAGGATGAACCTGATCTTTGTTTACTTCTTGAATTGATACTGAACGATGAAAAAACTACGGTCAATCATGTCAAAAGTCTCAGCGCAGCAAGGGAATTTCTTGATAAAGAAAGGCCGAACCTTATAGTTCTCGATAACCGACTGCCTGACGGTTTAGGGCTGGATTTTTTACCATTTATTACGAGTAATTACCCGCAACTCCGCGTTATCATGATTTCGGGCAAAGACCGGTCAGCAGGTGATCTTGCCATAGAAAATGGAGCGCATGTATTTTTAGCTAAACCTTTCACTAAAGAAAAATTGTATAATTCAGTTCAAGCCTTATTAAATTAGCGGGTGACCATTTGAAATCTTACTAAATCATTTATTGAATTACGAGCAGGATGAATTGCAAACAAGAGGGGCTCCCCTGTTTTATATTTAAAAGACACCGTTATAAATACCGTACTATTTGCAATTAATGTCTATCCCTTTATGGAGGCACCAGGACTGGCAGCCATTGATTTCCTGTTCACTTATTTTGTTCTGCTGAATAACCACTTTGCTTTAGCTGACTAAATAGCTGTTCTGTTTTTTTCAAAGCACCTGCATCATTGACATCAAACAAACGGAAGGTTTCTTTATCCCCTTTATAGGCTGGATTTTCCTGCATATCACCCTGCGATTTATAGGCCGCGATGACCCATTGCGAGATGACCTTGTAGGAAATCTGCTTAAGATATCCAAAATGGGTAGCTACATCGAGATAAAATGAAGGGACATCTTTTTTTATTGCTGTTTCAGGAAAACCTTCCAACACGGTAAAATCATTAGGCTTTTCATCATTATAGGTGCTACCGGCCATTATTACCGGTCGTTTCTCTCCTTTATACCGTTGCAATGCCCGCAAGGCGAGTATCACGGCCGTTTTATGATGCCCATGTTGTCCGGAATAAGGCAGCATGGTGATGATGTAGTCGTATGATTCTTTTGCCAGTATCTGGTCCAGCCGTTTTTCAATATAGGAAACATCCCAGTTTTTGCCGGTCACATAAGGAATAGGATTCAGGTTATAATAATCATCGGGCTGATCAAAAAAATAATAATGCCTGATACCCATAATATCACCTGCCTGCATTACCTCCTGTTTACGGATTCTAGGCAAATTGTTGCGGGCAGTAACCGAATCTGTCAATTGCAATCCATAATATACAGATCCCAGTTCAGAGCCATGAAACCCACCACCACCATCTGTCATGACTACCAGGTCAACAGTGCCTTTCAGGTCATGCGTGATTTTATACAAGATAATTGGAAAACTTGTTTCGTCATCAGGATGCGCATTTACCACAAGTACTTTAGGGCCTGATTGTGCATGGGTTGTTGCGGTAGCACCCAGCATGAAGATATAAGCACACCAAAAAAGTTTCAATTTCAGGGATTGCATTTTGAAGATTTTATTTGAATGAGGATTGAATTTATTCCATATTTTAACAACCGCAAAATACGTAAGCGCTTCTCAGGACAATGGCCGATTTTACTGAGCCATGTAAACTCATGAATGGCTGTAGCGGCAGCCATAATAAATGTAAACCCTGCAACCTTATCTTTGCGTCATGAAAAAAATAGGCATTCTTGGTGGCGGTCAGCTTGGGCGTATGTTATTACAGGCAGCCGCCAATTATCATGTTGAAACGTTTGTATTGGAAAATGACCCTGAATGCCCTGCCGCACACCTCTGTCATAATTTTACAAAAGGGGATATTAAAGACTTTGATGCGGTATATAATTTTGGAAAGGGACTTGATGCGGTTACTATTGAAATTGAAAATGTAAACATCGAAGCATTGGAAAAGCTGGAAGCAGAAGGTGTAAAAATTTTTCCAAAACCTTCCGTGCTGAGGACGATCAAGAATAAGATCCTCCAAAAACAATACTATAAGGAGTTCCAAATACCTACGGCTGATTTCAGAATTACCAACCATTATGCGGAACTGGGTGAAATGGAAGATTTTCTTCCGGCTGTTCATAAATTAGGTGAAGGCGGTTATGATGGTAAAGGAGTTCAGATTATCCGCACAAAAAATGATATTGATAAAGGATTTGAAGCTCCTTCCGTGCTGGAGAAATTAATATCCATTGATAAGGAAATAGCCATCATCATTGCCATCAATGAAAAACGGGAAACGGCGATTTATCCGCCGGTAGCCATGCTATTCGACCCCAACCTTAATTTGCTCGATTACCAGCTATGCCCGGCCGAACTTGAGAAGCAAAAGCTATGGAAAATAGAGGCCATGGCATTGGCCGTGGTCCGTAATTTCAACTCGCCCGGTATTTTCGCAGTCGAAATGTTTGTGGACAGGAATGGAGATGTATTTGTAAATGAGACGGCGCCGCGGGTTCATAACAGCGGTCATCATACCATTGAAGCGCATTACTGCTCGCAGTTTGATATGCTGTGGCGGGTCATGCTTAATTATCCTTTGGGCAATACCAGTTGCATTCTTCCTTCGATCATGGTAAATATTATAGGAGCTGAAGGCTACTCCGGCGATGTAGTATACGAAGGACTCGGGGAAGTTTTAAAAATTGAAAATGCCTTTGTACACCTTTACGGAAAAAAGCAGACTAAACCAGGCCGTAAGATGGGGCATGTTACCATGATGTCAAATGATAAACAGGATTTATTGCACAAATCCAATAAGGTCAAAATGAGCTTAACGGTAAAATCCTGATTATTCCTCTTATCCGAAACTTGAACCGCTCATAATTTTCAGAATTATACAGCAGGAAACAGAACCCATTGAGCGTCTAAAGAAGCTGACTTCTGTTATCTTTACTCCTTTAACCAATTTACAGCACGTGAGACCCAAACTAGACCCATACTTTGCGCTACCGTTATTTTTTCTATCACTTATTATTGTTTATAGTTGCGGAGAAAAAGATAAAAAGCAGTTGGCTACCCAGCCAGGTGGCAACAGGCAACAGACCATCCAGGTAGATGGATATGTAGTAAAGATCCAGGCGCTTGGCGAAAATGTTGAAGTTCCGGGCTCCCTGATCGCGAATGAAGCTACAGAAATTCATCCCGAAATTTCCGGAAGAGTAGTTCAACTAAATGTTAGTGAAGGCCGGTTTGTTTCAAAAGGGACTTTACTGGCTAAGATATACGATGGTGACCTTCAGGCGCAATTAAAAAAACTACAGGTGCAATTGCAGATTGCCAATCAGAATGAAGATCGCTCTTCCCAGTTATTAAAGATCCAGGGTATCAGCCAGCAGGATTATGATGCCAGCTTGTTAAATGTAAATAACATCAAAGCTGATATTGAAATAACCCACACAAGTATCACAAAAACAGAGATTAGGGCGCCCTTTAATGGCAAATTAGGCTTAAAGAATATCAGTATGGGCGCCTTCGTAACTCCCCAGACAATTGTGGCGACGATACAGCAGACCGATATTTTGAAACTTGACTTTTCGGTGCCTGAAAAATATACATCCCAAATCAAGACGGGCCAACTCGTTAGTTTCACCACAGAGGGCGGGAAAAAAAGCTATTCAGCAAAAATAATGGCGACGGAATCGGCGGTTGCACAAAATACAAGAAGCCTGATGATCCGGGCGATTGTTCAAAATAAAAATGCCGATTTATTGCCGGGTGTATTTGCCAAAGTTATCCTCGACTTTGATCCCGATCCCAACTCCATTGCAATACCTACCCAAGCTGTGATTCCGCAGGCAAGGGGAAAGAAAGTGATAATCTACCAGGGTGGTTTGGCCAAGTTTGCTGACGTCACTACGGGTTTGCGTGATTCCGCCACGATCCAGATCACCAGTGGCTTAAAAGCTGGCGATACAATAGTAACAACTGGTTTATTAAGTTTAAGACCGGATTCGAAGATTCAGGTGAACAAGATCATTAACTAGTTTATTGTTTATAGTTTCTTTTATAAAGAGGTTCTTTATACGCAAGCAATTTTCTGTAGGAAGAAGCATAACACAAACTATAAACCATAAACCATAAACTCTTTCGAATGAATATATCAGAACTTAGCCTGCGACGACCAGTACTTGCGATAGTGATGAATATCATTATTGTAGTGTTTGGTATCATCGGGTTCAAATTTTTGGGTATCCGCGACTACCCCGCCATTGACCCTCCTAATGTAAATGTGCGTACATCCTATGCCGGGGCGAATGCCGATATCATAGAAACACAGGTGACCGAGCCACTCGAAAAATCCATTAATGGTATTGCCGGTGTAAGAAATATTACGTCATCCAGCAGTAATGGCACCAGCAGTATCAATGTGGAATTTGATCTCAGCATCAATCTGGAAGCTGCTGCCAATGATGTAAGAGATAAGGTATCCCAGGCTATACGCTCATTACCGCCGGACCTCGAAGCGCCCCCGGTGGTATCAAAAGCAGATGCCAGTTCCGATGCGATACTTTCCATGACGGTGCAAAGCGACACCAGGAATCAGTTGCAGATGACAGAATATGCAAACAATGTGTTAGTTGAAAGATTACAAACTATACCTGGCGTAAGTGGCATACAGATCTGGGGCGAAAAACGCTATGCCATGCGTATCTGGATAGATCCTGCAAAATTAACTGCTTATGGTCTTACACCAGGAGATGTACAGGCCGCTTTATTAAAAGAAAATGTAGAACTTCCCTCTGGAAAAATATCCGGAAATGCGACCGAATTAACGGTAAGGACTTTCGGAAGACTGAATACGGAAGATGAATTCAATAATATCATTATCAAAAACAGTAATGGCGCTGATGTCCGGGTGAAAGATATAGGGGAAGCCGTGTTAGGACCGGAAAATGAAGAAACCATTTTAAAGGAAAGCGGTATCCCAATGATTGGGTTGGCCATTATACCTCAGCCGGGTTCTAATTATGTTGCCATATCCGATGAATTTTATAAACGACTTGACCAGATTAAAAAAGATGTTCCCGCCGATGTAAAGATCAATATAGCCCTGGATCAAACGAAATTTATCAAAAAATCTATTTCAGAAGTAGAAGAAACGCTGGTCATTTCCATCATTCTGGTGATCCTGATTATTTACCTCTTCTTCCGCGACTGGATGATTGCGATCCGCCCGTTGATTGATATTCCCGTTTCACTCATTGGCGCTTTCTTTATTATGTACCTGATGGGATATACGATTAATGTCCTTTCACTATTGGCTATCGTGTTGGCTACCGGGCTTGTGGTAGATGATGGTATCGTGGTAACGGAAAACATTTATAAAAAGATGGAAAAGGGCATGGACAAATGGCAGGCGGCCCTCGAAGGTTCCAAAGAAATTTATTTCGCAGTCATCGCCACGTCTATTACGTTAGCCGTTGTTTTTCTTCCAATCATTTTTCTACAAGGATTTGTGGGAAGCCTGTTTCGCGAGTTTGGCATCGTGGTAGCCGGTGCAGTATTGATCTCCGCGTTTGTTTCACTTACATTAACCCCTGTATTGAACGTAAAATTGACACGCAAGGGCGGAGTTCATAAACACTCCTGGTTTTATAACAAAACAGAACCTTTTTTCCGGTGGATGGAAGACGGCTATAAAGCCTCGTTAACAAAATTTATGAAAGTGCGGTGGGTGGCATTTATTATTATCGCCGCTTGTGCCGCTATCATTTATTTCATCGGGGGCAGTCTTCAATCTGAACTGGCGCCCATGGAAGACAGAAGCCAGTTTCGCCTGCAATTAACCGCGCCGGAAGGAACCTCCTATGACGCCATGGATAAATACGTTGACCGGTTATCCGATTTAATGGTGGATTCTGTGCCTGAAAAACAAACAGTGCTGACGGTAACATCGCCGGGTTTTAGCGGATCGGGTAATGCCAATACAGGCTTTGTACGTGTGTCCCTGGTTGATCCGAAAGATCGAACCAGGTCGCAGGAGGAAATTGTAAATATGGTAAACCAAAATTTACCAAAATATAATGAAGGACGGGCATTCGCCATCCAGGAACAAACGATCTCGGTAAACCGCCGGGGTGGACAACCTGTTCAGTTCGTTATTCAGAATAATAATTTTGATAAACTCACACAGATACTTCCCAAGTTTCTGGAAGAAGCGAACAAGAGTTCGGTCTTGCAGCAGGTGGATGTCGATTTAAAGTTTAACAAACCTGAATTACGTGTTGAAATTGATCGTATTAAAGCTGCCGAACTTGGGGTAAGTGTAAATGATATTTCAGAGACATTGCAGTTAGCTTATAGTAACAGGAGACTCGGTTATTTTACCAAAGAAGGTAAACAATACCAGGTAATGGGACAGGTAGCAAGAAGTGACCGGGATGATCCGAACGATATGAAATCTTTGTTTGTGCGCAATATCCGTGGTGATATGATCAGCCTGGACAACCTGGTGAAAGTGCAGGAGTCAAACACCCCTCCTACTATCTATCACTTTAACCGGTATAAATCCGCAACGATATCAGCCGGTTTACAAGCGGGCAAGACCGTTGGTGACGGTATAAAGGAAATGGAAAGAATTTCTGATAAATTATTAGATGAATCCTTTGCAACATCCTTATCGGGCTCATCCCGGGATTTTGCTGAAAGCTCCAGTAATACCAGCTTTGCATTTTTACTGGCGCTGGGATTAATCTTTTTAATTCTCGCCGCCCAGTTTGAAAGTTTTGTCGACCCCTTTATTATCATGGTAACAGTACCTCTCGCTATTGCCGGTGCGGTTCTGTCTCTATGGATATTCGGACACACACTAAATATATTTTCACAAATTGGTATGATCATGCTGATCGGGCTGGTAACCAAGAATGGCATCCTGATCGTGGAATTTGCCAATCAAAACCGGTTGAAGGGCATGAAGCGGACGGAAGCTGCTATATTTTCCGCTACGCAACGATTACGTCCTATATTAATGACAAGCCTTGCTATGTCGCTCGGTGCATTGCCCCTGGCATTATCCTTAGGAGCAGCCGCAACCAGCCGCATTCCCCTGGGCGTAGTCATCGTGGGGGGCATCATGTTCTCATTGATATTAACGCTGTTTGTACTGCCGGCCATGTACTCCTATCTTTCTTCTGCAAAGAAGAGAAGCGCATTGGATGATTTAATACCTGCCACAGTCCCCACAGAAAAAAAGGCAGAGCTTGTTTAAAATTGCAAACATGAGAATGATGAGAAATTTATTAGTAACGGCATTATTATTTACCGGCTATATATCTTCAGGTCAAAAAATATTAACCCTTGAGGAAGCTGTTGCAACCGCACTACAAAACAATTACGATATCCGTATTTCGAGAAATGATTCGATCGTAGCCGCATTGGACTATTCCTTTCGCTACGGCGCTTTTCTGCCCCAACTGAATGCCACAGCGGGTACGGTATGGAACAACAATAATCAGAAGCAAACACTGGCAGATGGCACCAAAAGAAAACAAAATGGAATTAAATCGAATAATCTTACATCCTCACTGAACTTAAACTGGAAATTATTTGATGGTTTAAAAATGTTTGCCACGCTTGAAAAAGCCGGAGAGTTTATAAAGCTCGGCGAACTTACCATTAAAAATCAGGTGGTCAACTCAGTGGCTGCCGTGATCAATAATTACTACAATATTGCGGCCCAAAAACAACAATTGAAAGCGATACAGGAAGTGATGTCGGTGAGCGAAGAACGGGTAAGACTGGCCCAGAACCGGCTTGACATTGGCGTGGGCATTAAACCGGATGTTTTACAAAGCAAGGTAGACCTGAATGCACAGCGAGCGAATATCCTTACACAGGAAACATTGATAGGACAATTAAAAGAACAACTTAACCAGGCTATGAATGTTGCCCTGAATACGCAATATGATGTGCAGGACAGCATCCCGATCAATCACAATCTGGGCCTCGGCGAAATTCAGAACGATATTGAAAATACCAACCCTTTTTTACAAATTGCGCAAAAAAGTATTGATATTTCAAGAATCACATTAAAAGAAAGAAAGGCTGATCAGTTCCCAATACTTTCTTTTAACTCTGCCTACAATTTTTCCCGGACAAATAACAAAGCGGTGATTAACAACTTCTCCCTTTTGTTCAATCAAAACCAGGGATTCAATTATGGTTTTTCTCTGGCAGTCCCGATCTTAAATAATTTCAATACCCGCCGGTTAATCAGGCAGGCAAAACAGGATATCACCTACCAGCAACTTTTATACGACAACCAACGATCCTTACTGCACCTGGATGTTATAAATGCATTTATAGCTTATGAACAGCAAAAGAAAGCGTTGACACTGGAAGAAGAAAACATTTTACTGGCAAAGGAAAATGTATCCATCATCGTTCAGACACTTCGATTGGGTGCTTCTACCATTATTCAACTTCGGGAAGCCCAACAAAGCCTTGAAAACGCATACAATCGTCTCATCACCGCAAGGTATAATACCAAGCTTGCGGAGACTGAGTTAAGGAGGTTGAAAGGGGATTTGGTGAGGTAGTGCGTTTATTGTTCATAGTTTGTTGTTTATGGTTATCCTCAGGTTGAAACGTTGCATTAAATGGCAATAATCGCAAGTCCGATTTGCCTAAATTGATTAGCCTATATCACTTTACTTGATTGTTTATAGCTAACTTCAAACTGAAAAACAGGCAGCAGTGGTAAAAGCAACAACTCCCGGGTAAAAAACGATGGATGATAAGCCACAAACCATTAACTGTAAATTAAACCATAAACAACAAATGAATCCACTTATCGGAATTATAATGGGCAGCGACAGTGACCTAGTCGTCATGGAGGCTGCGTCAGCTATTTTAAAACAATTCGGTATCCCTCACGAAGTAACAGTAGTATCGGCACACCGCACGCCGTTGCGCATGGTAGAATATGCGCAGAAAGCCAAAGAAAGGGGGCTGAAAGTTATTATTGCCGGTGCCGGTGGCGCCGCGCATTTGCCGGGCATGGTAGCTTCTATTACACCGCTACCCGTTATTGGTGTTCCAATCAAATCCTCTAATTCTATTGATGGCTGGGATTCTGTACTTTCTATTCTCCAAATGCCGAATGGCGTGCCGGTTGCGACGGTCGCATTAAACGCAGCAAAAAATGCCGGTATCCTTGCTGCTGAAATTATCGGGACCTGTGACGATTCGGTGTCTAAAAAGCTGAGTGCCTACAAAAATTCGTTAAACAATGAAGTGATTGAAAAAGTAGCGAAGCTGAAGAAAGATGGCTGGGAGAATGGGTTTGATTGAATGAACTGGAATTAGGAACTTACTGCATTTGCAGTCCATCGTTGCAAACGATGGACAACCGCTCATCTTCTTTTTATTTATTTAACAGGCTCAGCACATCGGGGGTATTTGTTAAACCTAATCTTTGTGATGCCTTTAATGCAGATTTGTAAACGTCTTTAGTAAAAAATGTTTCGCCTGCTCTGC
>JAOQAL010000359.1 GCA_025963615.1 Chitinophagaceae bacterium
ATCTTCGGCATAAGAATGAAGACGTCACGGGTGTTCCTACAGGCTTTCCGTCGCTGGACCGGGTAACCTACGGATGGCAGAATACGGATTTGATTATCCTGGCAGCAAGGCCGGCCGTTGGTAAAACTGCATTTGCGCTTAACCTTGCCCGTAATGCGGCATTGAATGCGTCCAAACCAACTCCTGTGGCTTTTTTCTCATTGGAAATGAGCGCCGGTCAGTTGGTACAGCGTATTCTTTCAGCCGAAAGCGAGATATGGCTTGAAAAAATATCCAGGGGAAAAATGGAAGAGCATGAGATGAAGCAGTTGTATGCCAAGGGCATTCAGCGCCTCGCCCAGGCACCGATCTTTATTGACGATACGCCGGCATTAAATATTTTTGAATTGCGGGCCAAATGCCGGCGTTTAAAAAATAAACACAACATCGGAATGGTAATTATAGATTATCTCCAGTTAATGAGTGGAACCGGAGATAACAAGAATGGAAACAGGGAACAGGAGATCAGTAATATTTCCCGCAACTTAAAAGGACTGTCAAAAGAATTGAATATTCCGATCATTGCATTGTCACAGTTAAGCCGTGCCGTGGAGACCCGTAAGGAGGGAAACAAAATGCCGCAGCTAAGTGATCTCCGTGAATCAGGAGCCATTGAACAAGATGCCGATATGGTTATGTTCCTCTACCGGCCGGAGTATTATGATATAACAGCCAATGAAATGGGTGAAAGTAATCGTGGAGAAACCCATGTGCGTATTGCCAAACATCGTAATGGTTCACTGGAAACTATTAAACTAAAAGCATTGTTGCATATACAGAAGTTTGTTGAGGATGAGGGAGACGGATTTAATGGAATGGGATTGCCAGCTGGCGGCAACTGGAAACCGGTTCCGGATGCCGGGAACAGTGGAGCGAAAGTCTTTATACAAACAGGGAGTAAGATGAATGAATCTTCCTATAATAATGACGACGAAGAAACTCCTTTTTAAGCTTGAAGCTTCCCGCGAAACCGATTATACAATGACTCTCTGAAAGGAGAGTTTTCTTTTTATAATTTTACGATCTTACGTTTGATAAACAGCAAATGCTTTGGGCATACCATTTTTTTATATCCAGGAATTTGAACCTTCACATTCAAAAATTACTTTGAATGAGGATACTTCAAAACATATAATCCAGGTATTACGTATGAAAGAGGGGGAAAAGCTTAATCTGACAGATGGGAAAGGATCTTTGCTTGCCACCAAAATTATCAGTGACAATAAAAAGAAATGTGAAGTTGATATCGAATCCGTACAGCAGGAGGCGCCTGCATCACGAAAAATTTCAATTGGAATCTCATTGGTGAAAAACAATAACCGCTTTGAATGGTTCTTAGAAAAAGCAACGGAAATAGGTATTCAGGAAATAATTCCGCTGATCTGCGAACGAACCGAGAAACAAAAATTTCGTTTTGAACGGATGCAGGGGATATTAGTAAGCGCTATGTTGCAATCACAGCAATGCTGGTTGCCTGTTTTGCAGGAGCCCGTTGCATTCCGCAATGTTGCAGGTCCATCACCCCATCAACAAAAATTTATAGCGCATTGCTTGGACGAAAAAAAAGGAAGTCTTGCCAGTCTTGCGAACTCATCATTGGATTCACAAATTATTTTAATCGGTCCCGAAGGCGATTTTACAAAACAGGAAATTGAGCTGGCAATGCATTATCATTTTGTACCGGTGACTTTAGGCCAAACCCGGCTAAGAACTGAAACAGCCGGGATGGTGGCGGCCACCCTTCTCAAAATTTCTGAATAGTTATTTTGCCATATCAGATTGGTTGTTTTCCTTTTCTTTCAGCAGGGGTTCATTCAATTGCACGACTCTTTTTTTGGCTTGTCTTTTCATCATCGTCATATTTAATAGTTCTACCAGGAACGAAAAAGCCATACCGAAATAAATATAATTCTTCAAATGCAGGGCTTCTGCTTTTTCTGAATCCCAGCCTTCAATAACAAGACTTAACCCGATCATCACAAGGAATGATAGGGCCAGCATTTTTAAAGTAGGATGCTTGTGTATGAACGATGAAATTTTCGGACTGAATAAGAACATAATGATCATTGCGATTACCACCGCGGCAATCATAATTTCAACATGTTTTGCAGTACCCCCGGCAGTAATAACACTGTCAAAAGAAAATACAGTATCAATCAACATGATCTGCCCAACGGCATTGCCCAATGTTAATGCTTTTTTGTTTCCCTGCGATGAATTAGGATCTTCACCTTCCAGTTTATGGTGAATTTCACGTACCGATTTATAAATAAGAAAGATACCGCCCCCAAGCATTACCAGGCTGGCCAGGTCAAATCCCTTGTCAAACAGGGTAAAAATGGACTTGCCTTTTTGAGCCAGTAGCCAGCTAAGCCCCATTAATAAAAAACTGCGAATGATGATCCCCGTAATCATCCAGGCGCGTCTTGCTCTCTTCTCGTTTTTTTCTTCGAGACGGTTTATAATGATGCTTACGAATATAACATTATCAATCCCCAGGACTACTTCCAGTATGACAAGAACAATAAAACTGATGATACTTTCACTTGTAAATAAATATTCCATTTGAAAAAGTTGGTTTCCGTATTTATTGCAATTTCTTTAAAATTTTCTTTACCAGGCCGGGTCCTTCGTAAATAAATCCGGTCCATACCTGCACCAACATCGCTCCCGCATCAAATTTTTCTTTCGCATCATCCCCGGTAAAAATTCCACCCGACGCAATAAGGGGAATTTGACCGTTGGTCTTTTGATGTATGTATTTTACAATTTCCGTTGATTTATCCTTAACGGGCCTTCCACTTAATCCACCAGCGCCGATAGCCGTGAGCTGGGAGGCCGGGGTTACTAATCCGGAGCGACTGATCGTTGTATTGGTAGCGAGCAGGCCGTCCAATTTAATTTCCAGGGCCAGGTCGATCACATCATCCAATTGATGTTGTGTAAGATCAGGAGCAATTTTCAGCAACAAAGGTTTGGGATGGGCATGTGTGTTATTAATCGTTTGTAGATGAGCGAGGATCTTTCTTAACGATTCTTTTTCCTGTAATTCACGAAGGCCGGGTGTATTGGGGCTGCTTACATTGACAACAAAATAATCAACACAGTCAAACAATTCCCGGAAACAAATTTCATAATCCT
>JAOQAL010000363.1 GCA_025963615.1 Chitinophagaceae bacterium
GGGATTATCTGGAATGTTTCACGCAAAGGGCGCAAAGATGCAAAGAACGCAAAGAGATGAAGGGTTAAGAATTAATCTTTATTTTCTCAACATCTCCGCTGAATGTTTCACGCAAAGGGCGCAAAGATGCAAAGGACGCAAAGAGATCAAGGGTTAAGGATTAATCTTTATTTTCTAAACACCTCTGTCGGATTATCTGGAATGTTTCACGCAAAGGGCGCAAAGAAGCAAAGGACGCAAAGAGATGAAGGGTTAAGAATCAATCTTTACTTTCTCAACATCTCCGCGGGATTCTTATGCCGGGGTCTGGCTTCAGCTTTTTCGTTTAGTTTACGATAGATTGGCCAAGACCCCGGGCATACGCGAAAGGAATATTTCACTCAAAGAAGCAAAGAGATGAAGGGTTAAGAATTAATCTCTATTTTTTCAACGTCTCTGCGGGATTATTTTAAAACAATACTTTTGAGACAGCCTCTTTCCGGTTTGAATATCTAATAATTATTTAGCCTGGTAATATTGACCCGGAGGCATTTTAAATACCCTGGTTTTCTGAAAAGCCGTGAAGCTGGCATATTCTTCATTATGGGTTTTATTCCAGTTATCATACCGGGCCAGATTTTCAACCGGACCAAAAAGCCATTGATTATAGGCATCGAACATTCCTTCCTGTATTAATTGCCGCTGATAATCAAACAACCTGAACGGGAATTTTTCCGCATATTTATCAAACCATTCAAGAATAAACCGTGTACGGATCATCGTGAGACTTTCTGTGGTTACGCCACGATTACCCAGTGCGACTTCCTTATTCATGGATTGCAGAAAAGCTTTTGAAAATCCACTTTTATTTTTATCCAGATCTTTTAATAAATCAGGGTCGGTAAATAATTTTAGTTTATACCCATCCAGTAAAAGTTGTTTCATAGCTGCGGCTCTTTCTGTCAGGCTTTCCATGTTTACAAATATTTCACCATAAAGAAGGCTCCAGACTTTGTCCTTGGTATAATAGTAATACAACGCAGCATTATAATAATTACCGGAATAAGCAGGATCTTCCTGGATGCCTTTTTCCCAAAGGTCAATAGCCGAGTAATCTTTTTTTGACCATAGGAGCTCGCCGTATTCACTATACAGGGGGCCGCTTTTAGGAAATTTTTTAAGGCCTGTCCTATACATTTTTTCGCAATCCTTTACCTGCTCCAATGCTTTATACACGTTTCCCGCCATCTGGTAAGTCATTACATCGGCATCATTGCGGTCAATGAGTGCTTTAACACCTTCCAGGGCTTTATCATAATCCCTTTTGTAATAGTAAGAATTAATCAGGTCCTTCTGCAACTCTATATTGTTTTTGTCTTTTTGCAGGGCCCGGGTCAATACAATCACCGCGTTGTTAAAATCACCCTGCTGCATAAATGAACGGGCGGTAGCCTGTAATGTTTTTGAATCCTCCGTTTGTGCAAAAGAGGAAAGACTTAAACCAGTTACCGCGAAAAAAAATAAAAGATATTTTTTCATAATTACAAAGTAAGACAAACAGGTTTTGAAATGATCATTTTTCGGAAATATTAACAAGTTTAGAAACCTATAAGGTTTATCCTAAAATAGCAACATATCCAACAGAGTAAACCTTATAGGTTATGTGTTAGCAGGCCGTCTCTTAATTTAGGCTCAAACCAGGTGCTTTTCGGCGGCATTACATTGCCACTGTCTGCAATATCAAATAATTGCTGAATGCTAACGGGGTACAAACTAAATGCCACTTTCATTTCTCCGCTGTTCACTCTTTTTTCCAGTTCACTTAATCCCCGGATACCGCCAACGAAATCAATTCTTTTGTCTGTGCGCTGGTCTTTAATATCAAGAATTTTGTCTAAGATATGATCCGATAAAATAGTTACATCGAGTATGCCGATCGGATCATTGCTGTAACTGCCTTTTTTGGCTGCCAGGATATACCATTGGCCGTTCAGGTACATTCCAAATTCGTGAAGTCCGGAAGGCTTTACCGGTTCGGGGCTTTGTGTTATTGTAAAATCTTCGTGTATGGCGCTGATAAAATCTTCCTGGCTCAGTCCGTTCAGGTCCTTTGCAAGACGGTTATAATCCAAAATAGCTAACTGGCTTGCCGGGAAAATTGTAGTTAGAAAATATTTTGCAGCAACACTTTCGGGTAATTGTATACTGACTTTTGCGGCGGAAGCTGCGCGGTGATGGCCATCTGCGATATAGGTGCAGGGGACTTTTGTGGAAAATAACCGGGTAATGGAATCATTCACCGGGGGATTGTCAATAATCCATACCGTATGCTTTATACCATCGTCCGCGACAAAATCATACACCGGCTTATTGTCATTTTTCCATTTATCAATAATATCATTCACTTCTTCCACATCCCGGTACGCCAGGAAAACATTTCCGGTTTGTGCCCCGGTGGTGCGCATATGGTCAATACGGTCCTTTTCCTTTTCCGGTCTTGTAAACTCATGTTTTTTGATGACATCATTAAAATAATCTTCTACTGATGAGACACAGACCAAGCCAGTCTGTGACCTTCCATTCATCAGCAACTGGTAAATATAATAACAGGGTTTTTCTTCTGCAACCAGGATATCCTCTGCTATAAACCGATTAAGATTTTCTTTTGCTTTATTATATACCGCTGCACTATGAATATCAATATCCGCCGGCAAATCAATTTCCGGTTTCGTTACATGCAGAAAGGAATAAGGGTTATTTTTCGCTTCTTCTCTTGCTTCCTGACTGTTTAGTACATCATAAGGCCTGGATGCTACCTGCTGCGCCAGTTCAGGTTGGGGGCGTAGCGCTTTGAAAGGTTGAATATGGGTCATTAAATAAGAACTTTTTAAATGAAATTGATTTATCCTTTCCTGTTTGCGAATTCTTTCATCAGATCGGTGAGCGCCTGGACACTTTGCAGCGGGAGGGCATTATACATTGACACACGAAATCCGCCCACGCTGCGATGGCCTTTTATTCCAATCATTCCTTCCCTTTTACATAAATCTGAAAACTCCTTTTCCAGCGAAGGATCATTCATTACGAATACCGCATTCATCTTACTTCTGTCTTCTTTGGCTACAGGGCCTTTAAAAACGGGCAATGAATCAAGTGTATCGTAAAATAATTTTGCTTTTGCGTCATTGACTTTTTCAATTCCCGCAATGCCTCCTTTACTTTTCAACCACCTGAGTGTAAGCATGGCAACATAGACGGCAAATACCGGGGGTGTATTCATCATACTATGCTCTTTAATATGATTACGGTAATCAAGAATAGAAGGAATGGCCCGCTTTACTTTTCCCAACACATTTTTATTTACCACTACCAGGTTTACACCGGCGGCGCCCATATTTTTTTGTGCACCGGCATATATAATATCAAACTTGTTAAAATCGAGTGTACGGCTTAGTATATCGCTGCTCATATCCGCTACGATGGGTACGCCGCACTTATAAGGCAATGTATGCCATTGTGTGCCCGCAATGGTTTCATTGGTGGTAATATGTAAATAGGCCGCTGTAGGCGTTACAGAAATATCCTTAGGCAGGGTCGTATAATTGGTGTCTTTGGTGGAACCCACTATTTCTACATGCCCAAAAAGTTTGGCTTCTTTAATCGCTTTCAATGCCCATGTTCCGGTTTCTGTGTAAGCGGCTACTTCATTTTCATTTAATAAATTCATAGGTACCTGCATGAATTGCGTGGTAGCGCCACCATGCAAAAACAAAACTTCATGGTCTGTATCCAATTGCATCAGTTCTTTGACCAGATCAATAGCTTCACCCATGACCGGCTCGAATAAAGGAGTGCGGTGCCCTATTTCTAAAATTGATAATCCCGTATTGTTGAAATCAAGAATAGCATGGCTTGCTTCTTCAAACACTTGTTTGGGGAGTATGGAAGGACCTGCGTTGAAATTATGTATCGAATTCACTGTCGTAGTCATATTTAGCTCAACAAATTTGGAGGTGCAAAGTAACAAGAAAAAAGCTGTGAGCTGCAAGCTGTGAGCTGCGAGACTGAAATAAGTTTCCGAACTGTCGGTCTTGAGGCTTGCAGCTCGAAACTCGAAGCTCGAAGCTTTTCTTGAGTTGTCGAAGGAGGAAGCTGCAAGCTGTGAGCTGCGAGACTGAGAGAGAAAGCTGCGAGCTGCAAGCTTCGAGCTGCGAGACTGAAGTAAGTTACCGAACTATAGGTCTTGAGGCTTGTGGCTCGAAGCTCGAAGCTTTTCTCGAGGCTTACAGCTCGGGGCTCGAAGCTTTTCTTGAGGCTTGCAGCTCGAAGCTCGAAGCTTTCCTGAGGCTATTAATCAACTACAATAAGTTTTTGCGGATAGGTCCGGTGATTACCGTTCAATCGCAGGAAATAAATGCCTGTTTGCAGTCTGCCGGTTTGAATCGTGCTGCGGCTGTTGAATTTTTCTATTTGCACGATCCTTCCATGGACATCGGCTAATACCGCTTCTACCGTGCCATTACCCGTTGTTTGAACATAAATAGTTTGGCCTTTGTGAACAATCGTTGGCCTTATTATAAGGGTAGGGTCTTCCTTATTGGCTTGGTTGCTTACCGCGTTCAGCATAAGGCGTTGATTGCCCGTTACACTAACATTAAACACGTCTGTTAAGCAGGGGCCGGTACTGGCATCACTGACAGTGTATGTAGTGTTAACCGAAGGGTTTACTGAAATGGTTCTTGTCGATTCACCGGTTGACCAATGGTATGTGCCCGGCCATGATGCAGTTAACAGTACCGGCGAAGAGGGTAATGTATTGACGGTGCTTGTTTTGTTTGCATTTTTAACAATGGTAAAATTATCCCATACCGGGCCTGTACGACGAATGAACCTGGCGTCGAGCCGGTTATCTTCTATCTCAAGGTATAATGTGCCGCCGTCATTTACCGCAAATGGCAATGCATTATGCGGATAACCGGACTGCACGCCACCGCTTGCACCGGATGAACCGGCTACTACATATACAGTACCATGATTAGTGCCGTTAACTGTGAGGTAAGGGCAGGAGTTTGTGGTACGATCATATTTAGCACTGCTGGTGCTTAGTGTATGTATAGCCGGATTGAATGATGCTTCAGTTCCAAAATAACCCTTTAACAGGTAAGAACGTTCATAATTATGGCTGTGCCCGCATATAATAAGATCAACACCCAACCGTTCCAATATGCGAATAAAATTCTGGCGCATTTTTGTTGATTCTGCATCGGTGTCTGAGTTGTGGCTTCCCATGGTAAAAGGTGGATGATGCCAGTACGCAATGACCCAGGGCCTTGTGTTGGCGGCAAGATCTTGTTTTACCCACAGGGCCTGGGCCCCCGTTGTATCATATAACCGGGTTGTGCCACTGTTTTCAAGTCCATAGGAATCGAGGGAAAGAAAATGAATATTTCCCCAATCCCATGCGTAATAAACTTCGGTTCCTGATGCCAGTCCCCCACTTTGAGCCGCTGATGGGTTAGAAAAAATAGAATTGTAAGGAATAGTATGATCTGATTGTCTTGCGGAACTATTTGCATAGTCATGATTACCTGGCGAAGGAAAGAGCTGGTGGTTTTTCAGAATATTGGGGCTATAAATATTAAAATACTGTGTCTGGTATTCTGTATCAGTTCCGGCATTATAGGCATTATCTCCTAAAAGTAATAACGCTTCAGCCTGATTGGCACCTGCATAGTTCAAATATGAATTTAGTGTGCCTGATTGGTAAGAGTTATCATTTTTTCCGCAATCACCAAAAGCGACAATCCGTATTTTGCGTTTTGTTCCGGCGGGAGGGGCGGTCGTAAAATAATTATCTGCTCCTGCCTGCAAAGCCTGGGTGCTGCTGCCAAAACGGTAATAATATTTTGTATCTGCGGTAAGTCCCGTAATCCGTATTTCGTGTTCAGTGGTTGCAGCCGCATCATTTACGATAAGAGGATACGTGCCGTATACGGTGCCGGCTTCAAGTCTTGAGTTGGTAGCGGTATTGGTGCGCCACCGCAATGTTACGGCCGATTGGTTACCCATCTGAAGATAGGGACCGCGGGTTAATAAGGCTGTAGAGGAAGCCGCGGCATTGCCTTTTAATTCCAGGTCAAAACTCAGATCGGAACTGGTGATGACGTTCTGGTGCATTTCTACCGCGATGGTATTATTCCCGCTAACAAAGGACGAAGGTGAAATGGACGTGGTCCTTGCCGTGGCGCCGTCATCGGTGGCTGCAGCGGAAGCGAGTGTGGTATAGGAAATAGTGCCTGCCGGCATATTGGTACGGAGCCGTTCGATGCCATTGATATAAACCACAGCGCCGTCATCTCTTTTTATATTCAGGGTGAAACTGCTAAATGATGATGGATTGGTTATTGCAATCGTCTTCCTGAAATACGTCGTGATGTATTTATTATTCGCATTGGATCCGTAACTCACCACGGTGGCTTCATCACCATCCCCATAACCCAACTGCGCGGCACCGTTAGGCCATGACGCATCACTAAATGAAGTTGCTCTCCAGGCGGTACCCTGGTTGGTGCCGTTGGCAAGATATTTCCAGCTTGAACCGTATGTAATTAAAGCAGCCGAAACGGGTGTTATTGTTCCGGTTAACTGAAAATCGAAACTAAGATCAGAGCTGGTGACTGCATTTTGATGAATTTCTACGGCAATGGTATTGTTTCCTTCTGTAAAAGTTGATGCTCCTAATGTTGCTGTTTGCGCTGTGGCTCCGTCGTCGCTGGCTGCCGCAGCTGCCAGTGTAGCGGATGAAATGGTTCCCGATGGCATATTGTTGCGATATACTTCCGTGCCATTTACATAGATAACAATACCATCGTCACGTTTAACGTTTAAACTATAACTAGCATATTGGGCCACATTCACCATGCTTACCGCTTTCCTGAAATACGTAGTAATGTATTTGCTGCCGGCATTCGTTCCATAGCTTACAATAGTTGCTTCATCACCATCTCCATAACCTAACTGGCCATTACCGCTGGCCCATGATGCATCGTTGAAGGAACTTGCCCTCCACGCTGTTCCCTGGTTACTGCCATTATCAAGATATTTCCATGCAGCGCCGTAGGCAACGAGATTTGTTTGTGCGGATAATTCAATTACAACGAGGATAAAGGCAAGCAATGCCATCGTTTTTTTCATGGCAGACAGTTGAGGGTGTAATGATCTGTTAAAAGGTACTATAATAAAATAGATTCCAGTTTTTTTGGGAGGAGTTTTTTTGACATGTCGTAGAAATACTAGTGGAGGATATTAAGTGGCTATTCGTGTTCTCGTTCGGTAGAAGGACTATTGCGCCACGCAGTATTCAAGTCTTCAAATTCTTTTTGATCGTCGGTACCGAAATCTTTATTGGCAAGCCTGGTAAGATCGGGTTGGCCGGCATTTATCCAGGCTGTATACCAGAAAGAAGCGACCGCAAAAATGGATTGCCGCATTCTTCTTTCTATCATTCCCTTCAGTTTTTCATTATATTTTTTTGAATAAGCAGATGAATACTGCCGGATAATTATACCGTTACGGTCTTCAAAAGAAAATTTCTGATCAGTGGGAAAAGCCCTGCTCAATTCTTTTTCATAATGCAACACCGTGTCGGCGGCAGCGCCACTTTCCAATACCCGATGCCAGATAAAATCAGCCGGATCTTTCAGGTACTCCGCTTTACCGATAAAAAAATCCCATTCTGTATCCGCCAGCAATTCAGGAATGCGGCTTTCCCAGAACCCGTGTATTCCTTTTTGATCCGAAAGTTGTCCATTGTGGTTACTGGATGCGTGAAGCGGGACGTGCAGGTCGGCAATATAATGTCCTGTTTCGGCGGATAACTTTAAAATTTTCGCCTGGTCTTTTTCTTTAAATGCCTTCGTTAATCTCTGCAACATGATGGGCACCCACCAGGGGCCGATGCCGTAAGTCTTTAAACTGTCTTCGGAAAATTTAGCTATTGCATCTTTCCATTTATGAGGTAATTGCCGGTATGGATATTTCCCATAGTGATCGATATCTATAAAATGCCGTGGCCCTTCCTGCAATAAGATGTATCTTCTTTTATCAGGATCTACTGCATGATCGGTTATAAAATCAGCAAAGGGTTTATATAAAACCATCATTTCCGGTGGCAAAAGAAAAATCGCGTAGTTATTTATTTTACGGTGGGCATAAAATCCCCAGCAAAAGCAATCTTGCGTAAGCCACAAGAGGGCTAAGAAGAAAAAGAATTTTTTCATCAGAATTTCCGGATAAATAGTTCTTTTAAAATTACTAAACCTGCCGGTTCTGCATTTTTTAAACCCGTAAACTTCTAAACATTATTTCTTTTCCTCATTGTCCGGTAAATCAGCTGAAGGCCACTACCTGTTTATATCGCCTCACCCCAGCGAGCTGCGCTCCTTCCCTTCGCTTTGCTCGGGAACTCCTCTCGGAGAGG
>JAOQAL010000365.1 GCA_025963615.1 Chitinophagaceae bacterium
AGACGCATCCGTGAGATAGGTGTAAGAAAGGTAGTGGGAGCCTCCGTACAGCAGGTGCTGGCATTGATCTCCAGGGAATTTTTAAAGCTTGTCTTAATTGCATTTGTCATTACGGTACCGGTGGCCTGGTGGGCCATGAATAACTGGCTGCAGAATTATACTTATCATATCAATATCAGTATCTGGTTATTTATCAGTGTCGGGGCCCTTGTGCTGCTGCTGACATTGATTGTGGTAAGCTTAAATACAATCAGGGTTGCCCTGGTCAACCCGGTGAAGTCGCTTCGTACGGAGTGAGGGTCTGGAACTGGCAGAGGAGAAATGACAAATAAGAAATTAGAAATAAGGAATGAGAAAGTAGAGAGACGTGGGAAACCGGACAAGAAATAGGGCATTCTTCTTTATCAACAGGGGAAATTAGAAATAAGGAATGAGAAAGTAAAAAATACAACTTATAAACTCCGGATATGATAAATAACTATTTCAAAATCGCATTCAGAAACCTCACAAGAAATAAAGCATTTTCCTTTATCAACATTTTTGGTTTGGCTGTAGGTCTCGCTACCTGTATGCTGATCATGCTCTATATTTTTGATGAAAGCAGTTTTGATAAGCATCATAAAGATGGCGACCGTGTTTTTCGTGTAGCATCAATAACCGGCAAAGGAGAAACATGGGCGGCAGGTCCGGGGCCGCTGGCCTGGGGATTAAAAAATAATTTGCCCGAAGTAGAACAGGCTGCGAGGCTGTTGACCTTTCCTGAAATTGCAACGATGCTGATGAAGTATGAACAACCTGTGGAAAGTAAACAGTTTTTTGAGTCCAATGGTTATTATGTTGATTCCACTTTTTTTCAACTCTTCACCTATGATTTTATCTATGGCAATCCAGCTACGGCCTTGGACCAGCCAAACAGCACGGTAATTTCATCAGAACTCGCTGGTAAATTTTTCGGGAAAGAAAATCCCGTCGGGAAAGCCATTCTGATCACAACGCCATTCGGTGAATTTAATTACACAGTGAAGGGCGTTTTTAACAAGGATAAAAACAAGTCCCACGTACCTGCCAACTTCTTTCTCACCATGCATAATAATGACATGTGGAACTGGGTACAGACGCAAACGAAGTGGACTACTAACAATATTTTCTTTACTTATGTAAAATTGAAGAATGGCGTTCCTGCGCAGGCATTTGAAAAAAAGTTAAAACTTTTTTTTGATAAACAGGCGGGAGCCGATATGAAAATTGCGGGATTTTCAAAAACCCTTTTTATTCAACCTGTAAAAGATATCTATTTACATTCGGCTATCGGTAATGAAATTGATGCCAATGGAAACATAACCTACCTCTATATACTAGGTTCGATAGCAGCCTTCATCTTGATGATTGCCTGTATCAATTTTATGAACCTCAGTACCGCACGTTCGGAAAAGAGAGCTAAAGAAGTGGGTGTCCGGAAAGTAATGGGTGCCAGGAAAAGTTTACTGATAGGGCAGTTCCTGGGGGAATCCTTTATCATGTGTTTGATCGCATTGCTGTTGGCATTGACACTAACCTGGATTCTGCTGCCTGTTTTCAATAATCTTACCCAAAAAAATATGCACCCGTTGGATGAACCTTCTCTGGTAGGCTGGATTATCGGCCTTACCCTAATCACCGGGCTGTTATCAGGATTATACCCGGCATTTTATTTATCGGCTTTTAAACCGGTTTCGGTTCTCAAAGGAAAAATATTGAACAGTTTTTCTGCAACGGCTATCCGTAAAGGATTGGTAGTCTTTCAATTTACCATTTCTATCGGTCTCGTTTTAGGAGCCCTGGTCATCTGGCAACAGTTGAACCTGCTGAAAAACCAACAGCTTGGCTTCAATAAAGAGCAGAAGATTGTGCTGCCGATGGGGCAGTCTTATAAAAATTCGAAAGCTGATTACACTCCGTTGAAAAACGAGTTATTAAAAAATCCCGGAGTGAAGGCGGTTACCAGCGGCTCCACGTATCCGGGTATTCCCGACCTTAACGATTTGCTTTTTTATCCTGAAGGAAAAACACCGGGTGATATCGTAGACATCCGTCTTTCCGGCATTGAGAATGACTATATCGAAACCCTGGGTATCAAATTAGTAAGCGGCCGGACATTTTCAAAAGAATTTACAACGGATTCGGCAAGTATTATATTGAATGAAACTGCCGTCAGGGAACTCGGCTATAATCCGGTCCAGGCGATCGGCAAAAAAATACAGTATGATCTGGGTGGAATTCATGCCCTGCAAATCGTGGGTGTAGTAAAAGATTTCAATTTTGAAAGTTTACACAATAAAATAAAACCCTGTGGTTTTACGACGGGTCTTTTCACCAACAAGTATGGTTATGTTA
Source organism: Chitinophagaceae bacterium (assembly GCA_025963615.1). Lineage (GTDB taxonomy): Bacteria > Bacteroidota > Bacteroidia > Chitinophagales > Chitinophagaceae > JAFDYH01. Next base: position 2,374 of record JAOQAL010000365.1, read on the forward strand.
TCGCCAGTCTAAAGACAAGTGATTATAGCCGGCTGTTGTCAGAAATCGAAAAAGCCTGGGTTACGCTATACCCCGCAACCCCGTTTGTATATTCTTTCATTGACCAGGATTTTCAGCACAACTATGAAAAAGAACAGCGCACTTCCACGATCATTATATATTTTACGTTCATGGCAATAGTAATTGCCTGCCTTGGCTTATTCGGATTGGCTGCATTTTCCACTGAACAGCGCACCAAAGAAATAGGGATCCGGAAAGTATTGGGTGCATCCGTTATGAATGTAACGGCATTGCTTTCGAAAGATTTTATCAAACTTATAATTATTGCGATAGTCATCGCGTCACCGCTCGCCTGGTTTTTTATGAATAAATGGTTGCAGGATTTTGCATACCGCATTACCATAACCTGGTGGATGTTTGCGGTGGCGGGTTTATTGGCGGTTTTAATTGCGTTGATCACGGTAAGTTTCCAGGCTGTTAAAGCGGCGGTAAGGAACCCGGTCACAGCATTACGAAGTGAATGATAATAAAACTGATGTTGATAAAAGCTGATAATTTATTACTTACAACAAAATCGCTATGCTTAAAAATTATGTAAAAATCGCCTGGAGAAACCTGCTGAAGAGCAAAGTCTTTTCATTCATTAATATCCTGGGATTGACGATTGGTATTACCGTTTGCATGATGATCTTCCTGTTCATTATGAATGAATTCAGTGTTGACAGGTTTCATAAACAGGGAAATAATATTTACCGGGTCATGCGAAGCTATGATTCTACAAAACCCCCGGTGCCCTGGGTATCCGGACCCTATGCTACCGCGTTATTAACCGATTACCCGAATGAAATAAAAAAAGCAGTCCGGGTAATGCCCACCAATGCGCTGGTAACATTTGGCAATAAATCGTTCAATGAAAAAAAAATGTACCTGGCGGATCCGGATTTTTTTACGCTGTTTTCTTTCCCATTAATTAAAGGCAACCCGGCCACGGCTTTACAGGATCCCAACAGCGTGGTGCTTACAGAAACCACGGCTAAAAAATATTTTGGTAAAGAAGACCCGATGGGTAAAGTGATTGAATTGGATAAACACCTGCAGTTGAAAGTAACGGGTATTGCTAAAGACGTTCCTTCCAATTCCCATCTTGAGTTTGATATCGTTCACCCGCTTGCCATTTACTATAACGAAAAATGGTTTCAACGATGGATTAACAACAACAACTTCACCTATGTGTTGCTGGATGAACATACCAGTAGAGAACAGCTTCTAAAGAGTTTCCCAAAGTTCATGGATAAGTATATGGGTAGTGATATGGCGAATTATGGTTTTCATTTCAATCTTACACTCCATGCCTTAAAAGATATTTATTTTGAATGGCAGTCTTCTTATTCGGACGCAAAGCACGGGGATAAAAAAGTTGTCTATATTTTTCTTTCCATCGCCGTACTCATCCTGCTGATAGCCTGCATCAATTTCATGAATCTCTCTACCATCCGTGCGGTGGAACGGTCGAAGGAAGTGGGCTTAAGAAAAGTAATGGGCGCCCTGCGCAATCACCTGGTAGGACAGTTTATCGGGGAGTCTATTTTATTAACACTGATTTCCTGTATTCTTTCTGTGGGGTTATTGCAATTGCTGATGCCTTTATACAGCCAGTTGCTTGGCTACGAGTTAACAGTTTCATGGAAGAGCCCCAACATTTATTTATTCCTGGCTGGCGTGATCGGGGTAGTTGGCTTCCTGGCCGGCAGTTATCCAGCATTTTTTCTTTCCTCCTTTTCGCCGATTCAGGCCTTGAAGGGTAAATTAAAATTAGGCAAGGGCGGTTCATTGTTCAGGCAGGGATTGGTAGTGGTACAGTTCAGCATTTCTGTTTTATTAATTGTAGGCACTATCATTATCATGAACCAGATGAATTTTATGAAGAATAAAGAATTAGGGTATACGAAAGAGCACGCCATTGTAATACCGATAGATAACAATGATTTCTATGATCACAGGAATACATTCAAAAATGAATTGCAAGCCAAAGGAAATATCGTAGCGGTATCTATGATGACGGGTGAACCAGGCGGTTTTTTTGATACCCATTTGTTTAACGTCGAGGGCCACCAGGAACCCATGAAATCTCATACTTCATTCACTGATTTTGAACTTGTAA
>JAOQAL010000402.1 GCA_025963615.1 Chitinophagaceae bacterium
GCCTCATTTCATTCGATACTTCCGCGCAGGATAGTCTTTTATTGCGGCAGTTGGAACAAAGCCAGGATCTGAGATTTGTGATCAGGCCTGATTCTGCTGATATGGGTTTTACGCGCTGGCAGAAAAAGAAAGTCTATCAATCAAGGGTTTTACCCCTGGCAGCAGATTTTGGTGCGTTGAAAATGAGGGGTCCTGGTGTTTTAAATATGGATAAAAACAATTCTATTTCAGGTGCAGGCAGTGTGGTAATAAATGCACCGGCATCACTTGGCGTGAAGAACCCCAGCAATCGCAGTTATGCGTCAGCGGAATTGATCCGGCCTTTAAAAGGAGAAGACTTAACGGCTTTTAACCGTTTTTCCGTTTGGGTGTATGCGGATGCGCCCGGTTTTTATTCAGTTTTTGTGGGATGTACCTTGTACAATGAAGGCAAACATATCATGCCCGTACCCGGACGATTTGAAGGGCAGCATTTTGAAACAGTGTATCCCAACAAGTGGCACCGCATCATTTGGGAAATCCCGGATCTGTACCGTGATTCCGTAACGGGTTTTGCCGTGAATATTATGCTGACGGGTTCGCCAAAAGGGGCAGCAGATAACCTGAAATTATATGTGGATGATATGCGCATAGAGCAGGTGGATGCTGAAAACAGCCGCGGATTCAACCTGCGGAAAGATGCCATCGCGTATAGTCATAGTGGGTATAAGGCCAATTCGAAAAAACAGGGATTGGTTCAAAATATATCGAACCCTGCCTTTCAACTCATCGATACAAAAAATAAAAGGGTATATACCGCAGAGGGTAAAAAATTAGACAATGGGTTCGTTCAGCTTGATTTCAGCAATTTCAATACCCCCGGATATTATACACTTAAAATAGATAACAGGGTAACCCGGCCCTTTGCCATTGGCGAGGATGCTTATTTAGCTACGGCATGGCGCACACTTAATTTTTTCTATGCAGAAAGATGTGGTTATGATCAACCGGGCATCCACCAGCCCTGTCACCAGGATGTAGTATGTGTTCACCCTGATGGACGCCGCATACCGGTGAATGGTGGCTGGCATGACGCGGCTGATCTTACACAGGGAGTGGGCAATACTGCCCGTGGTGGAATGGCGATGCTGGAGTTGGCTAAAGTGGTAAAAAATAAAAATAAACAATTGTATCAACGCCTGCTGGAAGAAGCCCGGTGGGGCTTGAACTGGACCATGCAAACCCGGTTCGGAGACGGTTACCGGGAAGGCGGATTGATCATTGGGATATGGACCGATAATATCACCGGCACCAAAGATGATATCCAGGGTAAGGCGACCAACAGTCCGTTTGACAATTTTATCGCCGCATCTTATTGTGCAATGGCGGTTCCTTTGTATAGCAATGAGGACCCTGTATTTGCAAGATGGTGCCGTACCAGTGCAATAGAAGATTTCAAATTCGCCAATGACATGCTGGGCATGTACAGAACAAATAAAAACGAAGTTGAACTGTATGCCAGGGCAATGGTGGCCGCCATGCATTTATACCGGCTTACCCTGGAACAGTCATATCTTGATTGGGCTGCCCAATATGCCAATGTGGTAATGAGTTGCCAGCAGAAGGAAAGGCGCACGGATTGGTCCATTCCCTTGCATGGTTTCTTTTATGAATCAACTGAGAAAAAAAGGATCCTGGAATATTTTCATCAGAGTAATGAAGAATTGATGATACAGGGATTGGGTATGTTGTTGACCGATGCTCCCAAACATGCGAATGCAACGCAATGGAAAGCGTCCTGCCAGGCTTATGCTGATTACCTGCATGATATTTCAAACAGCAATGCACCCTATGGTATATTGCCGGGTGCAATCTATGAATTGAATAACGCGGATTTTTCAGGTATCTATCATGAGGGCGAAAGAATTGGTTTGCCATCTATGGAAGAATACAATGCCCAGGTTAAAAATGGAATACCATTATCCAGAACATTTTATCTGCGTCGCTTTCCGGTGGCCTACCAGTTTCGTGGATTTCATGCCGTGTTAATAGGAAAGGCAAAGGCTGCATATATATTGTCCGACTTATTGGGAGATGCGGAATTAAAAAATATCGCCCAAAGGCAACTGGAGTATATCGTGGGCTATAATCCATTTGCCATGAGTACTATTTATGGAGATGGATATGACTATCCGCCTTTATATGGAGCATATGCAGGCGATGTAGTAGGAGCGGTACCGGTTGGAATTGAAACTTTTGAAAATGACGATGAACCGTATATGCCGATGCAGGCGAATGCAACGTATAAAGAAATATGGACGCATACTACGGCAGGTGTTATGTGGTTACTGTCATGGCTGTTTAAAGATTAAATGAAAACCTGTGGTACTATTGAGCCGTTTAAAAATTAGCGTTTTCTCTGCGGAACCCTCTGCTTCTCTGCGGCTCCGCGGTTGTGAGCCTTTGAATTTATTTACATGATGCAATTCATAAACCCGCCAACCGCAGAGAACATGGGAACAGGGAGTTTACGCAGAGGTATTCAAGAGCACAACACGTACATAAAAAAAACTGTATCATCGTTTATTTCTTAAATGAATCATAATGAAAATAAAATTATTTTTCCTGTTCATTCCTTTTTTCCTGATGATCACTGCCTTGCAGGCGATGCCGGGTAAAAGCAAATCTTTTTATACCCAAAAACCGGAAGATCCTGATGCCATTTATTTCACCGCTCCTGCTTTTGCTATCACAGCCGATGGCAAAACAGATGTTTCGGATGCTTTGCAACAAGCGGTCAACCTGGTAAAAACAAAATACAATTTTGGTATTCTTTTTATCCCTGAAGGAAAATACCTTGTCAGCAAAACCATCTACATTCCGGCAGCCGTCCGGATAATTGGCTACGGAACAAACAGGCCGGAGATCATCCTGCAAAAAAATGCGCCAGGCTTTCAGGATGCATACCCTGCAGATAAAGGGAAATCAAA
>JAOQAL010000471.1 GCA_025963615.1 Chitinophagaceae bacterium
TTACCACCAAATATTAAGCCATAACTAGCAAAAAAAAGGGATGCGCCGCTTGATCTTCTGCAGTTAAATTGATCAAAAATTACATTGAGCCTGAACAACTTCGTGAGAGATTACCTGAATTTCAGCCGGAAGGATCGGATCGGCATTTTGGTGCTTCTGGCGCTGCTTCTGTTTATCTTTTTTCTCCCTTCTTTCAGGAGTTTACTAACAGCACGAAAACGGGCGATAACAGATTCTTCCTGGATTCAGACGATGATTAAACTGGAAGAAAACACGGCGGGGAGCACCAAACCAAGGGACGAAAATGCAGTTGCAACAAAAGACCGGAGAAATGATTACGAATATGACAAGAGCCTTGACAAAACTTCATCCCTATTTTATCATGATCCCAATAGGCTTAGCGAAAGTGAATGGAAAAAGTTGGGCATTCCGGACAGGACTATTAAAACTATCCGGAATTACCTTGCCAACGGAGGTCAATTCAGGAGGCCGGAGGATCTGCAAAAAATTTATGGACTAAAACAAAACGATTATGAACGTTTAGCTCCCTATATCAAAATTGAAACTAAGTATGAAAAGACCTCCATTGAAAAGCCGGCCTTTGAAAAAAGAAAAGAAGAAACTAATTTTCAGTCACGCACCCATTACCTGGCCATCGATATCAATTTGGCTGATTCAACCGCCTTTATTGCCCTTCCCGGAATTGGCAGCAAGCTTGCCGCAAGAATTATAAATTTCCGGGAAAAACTGGGAGGTTTTTATACCGTAGACCAGGTAAAAGAAACCTATGGATTGCAGGATTCTGTTTTCCAAAAAATAAAACGGTACCTGAAGCAGGAAAAGAACTCTGTCAAAAAGATAAATCTCAATACGGCTACGAAAGAAGAACTGAAAATTCATCCTTATATAAAATGGAATATCGCTGATGCGATAATACAATACAGAAACCAGCATGGGAATTATACCCGGCTGGAGGACTTAAAGAAAGTTCATGTCGTGAATGATGAGGTGTTTGAAAAACTTGTAAATTATATTACCTTGTAAAAAGGATCTATTCTGCGTTCATGATCTTTTCCGTATTAATGATGAGTGTTTTCTGAGAGATCGGTGCTGCCGATGTAAGAAATGCTTCCTGGCCCAACCAATTTTTTACCACCAGTTTTTCGGCTACCCTGCGGTTACCTGTTTTTTCAAATACAATTTGTTTTACAAGAAATTCAGGAGTCCATTCAAAAAAAGTGGAAGGCACTCCAAACTCGTCCCATGAGCGGGTTACAGCAAATTTTTTTTCAAAAAAATCCTCCCAGGGGCGGATAAAATAAACAGTATCTGTATCAGCGTTATAGTTATCCTCAACAAATTTTCTCACCTGTGCATACTCCTTCTTCACGGGCGCCAGGAACTGCCTGTTAAAATTATACCAGGCATTGAGGATGAAAAAGAAAGATAAAAACGCCACGGCATACCGTTTCATTTTATTGTGGCTGATAGCAGTAAAAAGAGTGTCCATCACAACGAAAAAAACGGCAAGATTCAGTGCGAGCAAGGTTCTGTTGGATGCATAGTTTTCTTTTACAACCAGGGATGGCAAATAGATCAACCCGAAAAAACAGAACACCTTCATAAAGTATTTCAGTCTGTCGGCGACGGTCAAACTTTTCCGTTGCGTGAAAGAGGTTAAAATCCATGCGCCAAACAGCAAGGCATAAACGATCAGACCCGGTATACTTTTTTCATTAAATAGCCAGGTAAAATGAAATGCACTGTTTAAGGGCCGTGTAAAAAAGAATATCAATTTATTAAAAACATTTATATGCAGGCTTGTTCTGCCGGTAGCTCCGAGATGAGCGGCACTCAGGCTGTATTTAAATAAGAGGTAATAGACGATAGCAATAAAAAAATAACCTCCTATTCCGGTAACGAGTAGTCGCCATTTTTGGGGATTGGCCAGCAAATGCAGCAAAAACGGTAATAAAAAACAACCGAAGCCATTTTGATACGTAAACAGAGAAAGGATGCCCGCAACAACAGATGCTGTTACTTGCCATCGTGAGAATTCAATCCGGCCAGGCTGCCAACGGATGCCCGCGTACAACCAATAACCCGATACGAGTCCGGCTGTATTAGCGAGAAATAGTTCAAAGCAGGCTGCCCATCCCACATAAATGGCTACCGGCGGTGTGCATATTAAGTAAAGGGTAGAAAAAAAAGCCAGGCTGGCTGGCAATTTTTCTTTTATAATTACTTTTTTTATGATGTAATACCAGACCGGTATGGATACAATCCATCCAGCTAAGGAAAACAACCGTATCCCGGTAATTTGCCTGATGGTAGTTGCCGATCCGAAGAGCCATTCCGCCAGTTTTTCCGTCACATATCTTCCATAAACAAGAAGTGAGTGGGACGAAGTTCCTTTTCCAAACTGCGCCAGTCCTACCAATTCATCTGTGTAAGCATATTCTGAAAAGAAAAGGGGATAGAATATGATTAAAGCAACCGTAATGATAAATAATACGATCAACCAATCATTTTTCTTCGCCGTTGAATGGGACATACCATGAAGCTATATAAAATAAAAAACCCTGACAAATATGGCCAGGGTTTAAAAAATTAATATAGAAAATTATTATACAATTTCTACATCTGCGCCAGCTTCTTTCAGCTTGTTGGCTACTTCTTCAGCTTCTGCTTTTGCTACACCTTCTTTGATTGGTTTGGGTGCACCATCTACCAATTCTTTTGCTTCTTTAAGACCAAGACCTGTAAGATCTTTTACAATCTTAACTACATTCAGTTTAGAAGCTCCTGCACTTTTCAATATTACATTGAAAGCGGTTTTTTCTTCCACAGCGGCTGCGCCACCACCGTCGCCGGCACTCACTACAACTGCAGCAGCAGCTGGTTCAATGCCGTATTCTGATTTTAAGAAGTCAGCTAATTCCTGAACTTCTTTTACTGTCAAGCCTACTAATGATTCGGCTAATGCTTTTACGTCTGCCATTTGATTTAAATTTTTTCCGACTTCATACCCACCGTAGCGGGTCCGACGGATTGTTTAAAAAAATTTGTTCCTGCCTTTTGTTTTACACCATCCGGCCAGGTAGTTATTTAAAAAAAAATTCTAAATTATTCAGCTGCAGCTGTTTCAGTTGCAGCGACGTCCGCTTGCTTTTCGTGATGATGCAATAAGGCAGCCAATACTCTTTTAGCTGGTGATTGTAACAATCCGATTACTTCGCCAATCAATTCATTCTTTGTCTTAATTTTTACCAGGGAAGCCAATTGATTATCGCCGGTATAAATGTCTCCATTGATAAAAGCCGCTTTTAAAACGGGTTTTTCCCCATTCGTTGCTTTCCGGAATGAAGTAAGTATTAAAGCAGGTTCTTTAGGATTTTCAGAAAAAAGCAAGGCTGTTACTTTATGAAGAGAATCGTAAACTCCTGAATAACGATCCGTATCCAGCGATTCAAGTGCCTTTTTGATCAAGGTGTTTTTAGCCACCTTCATTTCAACTTTCTTATCGAAGCAAGCCCGGCGTAATTTAACGACCTGTTGCACCGTCAGTGATTCTGTATCGGTAATGTAAAAGTTATCATATTGAGAGAATTTATCTTTCAACACTCCGATCACTTCGTTTTTTTGATCTTTTGTCATTTTATTTAGTTTATATATCAATCAGGCCACAAAAGGCCGTTATAATATTTCAATGTGGCAGCCATGGCGGCCAGATTGATATTAATGAACAAATCCTTTTGTGTCAATTGTAATACCGGGGCTCATTGTGCTGGCTAAGCTTATTCCTTTGAGGTAGGTACCTTTTGCGGAAGAGGGCTTCGCTTTAATGATCGCATTCAATAACTCCTGGCTGTTTTCCGCAATTTTTTCAGGTGCAAAACTAACACGGCCAATGGATGCATGGATAATCCCTGCCTTATCGACTTTAAATGCGATTTTACCACCCTTAACTTCGTTTACCGCGCCAGCAACATCATTACTAACGGTTCCTGTTTTAGGGTTCGGCATCAGGTTACGGGGACCCAATACTTTACCAAGTCTCCCGATTTTAGGCATAACAGAAGGAGTGGCAATAATTACATCCACATCCACCCAGCCGCCCTCAATCTTGGCAATAAACTCATCGAGGCCAACATAGTCAGCGCCGGCAGCTCTTGCATCAGCTTCTTTATCCGGAGTACAAAGCACTAATACTTTTTTTGTTTTACCGGTGCCATGCGGAAGGGTAACCGTGCCACGGATGGCCTGGTCTGCCTTTTTAGGATCAACGCCCAGGCGTATATGAAGGTCAACCGAAGCATCGAATTTACAGGTGGTAACCTGTTTTACCAATGCCGATGCATCCTTCAATGTGTAGGATTTATTATTATCAACTTTAGCGTCAGCGACTTTTCTTTTTTTACTAATGGATGCCATTGTAATTCGTTTTAATTTTCACCGATTAATTTTCCCAGGGAGCTTTTCCTTCTACCGTTAAACCCATACTGCGGGCTGTACCAGCTATCATTTTCATAGCGCTTTCAACGGTAAAGCAATTAAGATCGGGCATTTTGTCTTTTGCAATGGTTTCAACCTGTGACCAGTTAACCTTGCCCACTTTATTACGGTTACTTTCTTTAGAACCACTTTGAATTTTGGCCGCTTCCATTAACTGAACAGCAGCAGGAGGTGTTTTGATAACAAATTCAAAACTTTTATCAGTATAAACAGTGATCAGCACCGGGAGGATCTTACCCATTCTATCCTGTGTGCGGGCATTAAATTGCTTACAAAATTCCATGATATTGATACCCTTGGAACCAAGTGCTGGACCAATGGGAGGTGCGGGATTGGCCTGGCCACCCTTACACTGCAGCTTTACAAAGCCGGAGATTTCTTTTGCCATTATTTTCGATTTATTGGTTCAAACGATTCGCCGTGGCGGATCTCCCAAATTCCTCATTTCCGTTTTACCGGATCTGCTAAAGAACTAATTGGGGCGGCGAAGGTAGGGAAAGAATTTTAGATTTTAGAATGCAGATTGGAGATTTTTTTGTGGGCTAAAAAGGATGAGGCTGTCTCAAAAGTAATATTTCACGCAAAGGCCGCAAAGAAGCAAAGAACGCAAAGAGATGAACTGTTAAGAATCAATCTTTACTTTCTCAACATCTCCGTGGGATTATTGTAAACAATACTTTTGAGACAGCCTCATAACCATTTCATTTGATGCTAATTAGCTTATTTTCTCCACCTGCATATAATTCAATTCCACCGGGGTAGAGCGGCCAAATATCTTTACTGTCACTTTCAATTTTTTCTTTTCATCATTCACTTCTTCAATAACTCCATTAAAGTCATTAAACGGACCTTCAATGATCTTGATTGTTTCGCCAACAATAAACGGCTCACTGATACTAACACCCCCTACTTCCGCCATTTCATCCATTTTGCCAAGCATCTTATTCACTTCTGCTTTACGAAGGGCTATAGGATTCTCTTTACCTAAAAAGTGAATCACACTATTCGTATTTTTTATTGTGTCGCGGAGATCATCGCCTAATTTACCTTCCAGGATCTCAACCATCACATAACCCGGATAATAGTTACGCTCCCGCATTACCTTTTTACCATTCAGCACCTTATATACCTTTTCAACGGGAAGAAAAACCTGCTTCACGATTTCGCTCCATCCGCCACGGGAAATTTCCTTATCAAGGTATTCTTTTACTTTACGCTCTTTGCCACTTACCACCCGGAGCACATACCACTTCGTTTCCTGCTGCGTCTGCGTATTTGCATTTGTTGTTTCCATGACTTAAAAAAGTTTATAAACGAACTTCAAAAGGTTTCCTGCCGCGAAATCCATAACCCATACCAGGGCTGTAAAAAGCAACGTGGCGGCCAAAACAATCATGGTTGATTGCTGAAGCTGCGCCCAGGTGGGCCAGGTCACTTTCTCCATCAATTCTTTATAAGAGTCCCTGAAGTAAACCGCAATCTTATTCATTTATTCAATTTGAAGATTTTAAAATATGATTTGAAAAATGATTTTCGAAAAATAAAATCTATAAAATTCTCAAATCGATCAGTTCTCAAATTTAATCAGCACGGGCGGAGAGATTCGAACTCCCATCAACGGTTTTGGAGACCGCTATTCTGCCATTGAACTACGCCCGTATTTACAGGTAAATATAGAAATGCCGACGCTGTTTTCGATATTTTTATCTCCCGATCGCTACCGGAAGAATATACCCGTAGAAAGCTAAAAGCTATCTCGCCTGGGACGAGACAGCTTTTAGTGTCTTATGTTACAAAGATATAAAATCTTTGAATGCCTTGTGGCTAAAAAGCTTCGAATCTGCTTTCCGGTATACTAGTGTGTCTGCCAGAAAACAAGTTCAAGCTTCTCTTCTTATTTCAAAATCTCAGTCACCTGACCGGCACCTACTGTACGGCCACCTTCACGGATCGCAAATTTCAATCCTTTTTCCATCGCGATCGGCTGTATTAATTTTACTGTCAAAGATGTATTATCACCAGGCATAACCATTTCTGTTCCTGCCGGTAATTCTACTTCCCCGGTAACATCCGTTGTACGGAAATAGAACTGGGGGCGATATTTATTGAAGAACGGTGTATGACGTCCACCTTCTTCTTTGCTCAGTACGTACACTTCACATTTAAATTCTGTGTGCGGGGTGATAGAACCTGGTTTACAAAGAACCATACCACGACGGATCTGTGTTTTTTCAATACCACGGAGCAGTAATCCCGCATTATCACCTGCTTCACCTTCATCGAGTAATTTACGGAACATTTCCACGCCCGTGACGGTTGAAGCCAGGGGAGCTTCCATTAAACCCACAATTTCAATTCCTTCACCGACTTTAATGCGACCTCTTTCAATACGGCCTGTAGCAACGGTACCACGACCTGTAATAGAGAATACATCTTCTACAGACATCAGGAAAGGCTGATCAACCGGTCGTGGAGGCAGCGGAATATAGCTGTCAACAGCGGCCATTAGTTCGTCGATCGCTCCAACCCATTTTTCTTCACCAGCCAAAGCGCCGGTAGCAGAACCTTTAATAATAGGTGTATTGTCGCCATCAAAACCATAGAAAGACAGCAGATCACGAATTTCCATTTCCACCAGTTCAATTAACTCTGCATCATCTACGAGGTCAATTTTATTCATAAAAACAACAATCTTTGGAACGCCTACCTGGCGAGCCAACAGGATGTGTTCTTTTGTCTGCGGCATGGGACCATCAGTAGCTGCCACTACCAGGATAGCACCATCCATCTGCGCAGCACCCGTAATCATATTTTTTACATAGTCAGCGTGACCGGGACAGTCCACGTGAGCGTAGTGACGGTTAATCGTCTGGTACTCAACGTGAGCGGTGTTAATAGTGATACCACGTTCCTTTTCTTCAGGAGCAGCATCAATTTCATCATACTTTTTTGCAGTAGCCATACCTTTCTTTGCCAGAATGGTAGTGATCGCAGCAGTCAAAGTAGTTTTACCGTGGTCAATGTGGCCAATGGTGCCTACGTTAACGTGAGGTTTGTCCCTCTTAAAGGTCTCTTTTGACATTTTTATCGATTTTAATTGTGTTTTTTACCAATTTTTGTTTTCTTCTTATTTATGTGTTCCGCAACGAAATTACTATTAAACTTCTGTTGTTGCGGTCCCGATAACTACCGGGATTTACTTTCTGTTCGTTACTCACCCAGTTTGATAGTCTTCTGAGTGACCTGTCCCTGTCCGATAAGTGCCATACGGTCTGCCGTTTAATCCGGGCCTTTCCGAGAACCGTCAGACAGCACTTGTCTGACCTGGCCTTTCCGATAAGCGTCAGACGGGGACCGTCAGACGCAGGGAGCCGTTGATGAGAATCGGACTCACGACCTCTTCCTTACCAAGGAAGTGCTCTACCACTGAGCTACAACGGCGTAGATCAGTTTCGAGTTTTTTGTTTGGAGTTTGGAGTTACAGAACACCAAACCCAGAACGCCAAACACCAAACTTATTCTTGAGCGGAAGACCGGGCTCGAACCGGCCACCTGAAGCTTGGAAGGCTACCGCTCTACCAAATGAGCTACTTCCGCTAATACAAATTTGAAAATGTGCAAATGTGCAAATTAACCGGCACAATCATCAACCTTTTCAAATTCAAAGAACTGCAAATAAGATGAAAAGCCAATTATCAAATTTTCAAATCAGCTATTTTCCAAATTACACTGTGGGCAGAGAAGGATTCGAACCTCCGTACTCGTGAGAGAACAGATTTACAGTCTGTCGCCTTTAGCCACTCGGCCATCTGCCCATTTAACAAGTACGAAACATGAAATGGAATTAAATTTCCGCATCCATATTTTGCCTTTGCGAGCCGAAGAAGGGAGTCGAACCCCCGACCTACTGATTACAAATCAGTTGCTCTACCAACTGAGCTACTTCGGCTTATTTAAAGAACTTGCTGTTTATTGCCTACCGGTTCAAATTGACAATAAAAACTACCCCCAAATTTTGGGAATGCAAAGGTAAAGGAATTTGTGAATTGAAAAATATTTTAGGGACTTTTTTCTCCTGAAAATCAGAATCCCACAAACAAAAAAGACCCGTGAGGGTCTTTTAAATATGTTTATAGCGCTAGGCTGCCTGTTTTTGCTTTTGTTTTTTGATCTGGATAACCAGGGATTCAAAAGCATCATCGAAGGAGGTTTCAAAAGATTTACTGGTAGCTTTTACAAATAAATGGTGTCGGGGTACATGTACTCTGATTTCTGCAATTTTATCTTTAATTGTATGGACCACATTGTCGAGTTTCAGAAACACATCTACTTTAATGATGCGGTCGTGAAAAGTGTTTAGTTTTTGTAATTTCCGGTTAATGTAAGAAACAAGTTTGGTGTCCGCATCGAAACGAACAGTCTGAATTTTAACGTTCATAACAATCGCATTTTTAAACTGTGAAACAATAAATAAAGAACTAAGCTAATTTGGTTAAGGCTAATTAGCCGTCGTTTTCATGTGTGTTATGAAATTAAGCTATAACCAAGGCTTTTCCAAAGAAAAAAAGCCAAAATTTTATTGTGTTAAAAGAAAAATTTTAAGCTTTCGGATGACTTTTCTTATAAACGTTCTTTAGTTTCTCGATCGTATTATGTGTATAGACTTGTGTTGATGCCAGGCTGCTGTGGCCCAGGAGGTCTTTTACTGCATGCAGGTTGGCGCCGTTATTGGCCAGATGGGTCGCGAAGCTGTGCCGTAACACGTGTGGACTTTTTTTATCGAGCGTTTTTACATTGTTGATGAGCGCCTTGTTCACCAGTAAATAAGCATACTTGGTATACATTTTATTGCCTTTATCGGTCACCAGCAACCTATCATTCTTTTTCTCAAATTCTTTTTTCTTATTCTGGATATAATTTTTGAGGATTGTAATGAGCCCGTCATTTACCGGAATGATCCGTTCTTTATTTCCCTTCCCTAATACCTTAATTTGTTTCTTACTAAAGTCTACCTGGTTTTCTTTAAGATTAATCAATTCACTTAACCGCATGCCGGTTTCATAAAACATTGTTATCAGTAAATGGGTGTTCAAGCTTTTCCAGTCTTCGGTTGAGTTACTTAATGTATTAATAAGTTTCTCCGCATCTTCCTCTTTAATAAAAACCGGTAAGCGCTTACTGATTTTGGGGGAAATTATTTTGGTCATCGGTGTTTGCCCGATAACCCCGGTCTTCAACTGGTATTTAAAAAAAGATTTAAGAGTAGAAATCTTCCGGTTAATAGATTTTGCCGAGATTTTCTTTGCCTTAAGGGAGGCCAGCCAGTTACGGATCTGAAAATGGTCGATCTTTTCTACCGAAAATTCATTGCTGTTAAGGATCAGATATTGTGAGAACTGCTTCAGGTCATCATGATACGAACGCACCGTATGTTCCGAATACCTTTTCTCAAATTTGAGGTAATCAACAAAGGATTGTAAAACGGGCTGAGTTGGTAACGACATAAAAAAAACAGCTACAAAGCTATGAAACTTTTTAGCTGTCAATTATATAATATTCAGAGTAGTTAAATACTATCCCTCAATCTGGCCGTTGGCTATTTTTTGCTTATAAATTGCTTTCAGCACTTCCCCTCTACGCTTGATAGATGGTTTTGTGAAACTTTGACGGGCGCGCAATTGCAACAAGGTCTTTGATTTCTCAAATTTCTTCTTGTACTTCTTCAGCGCTTTGTCTATGTTTTCGCAATCTTTTGAATCGATAATCAGCATAATTTTTATACCTCCCCGGGATTTTTTAGTTCCGGAATTCGGGATGCGAAGATAAAGGAAAAAATTAAAAATTTCAAGTTTAGGTTTAAAGTTATGGAACGACTGATTTACGCTTTTAAAATTGATTCAACTGGATTTGGAATTTGGCTATTGAAATTTGAGCTTTGCGCTTATGTTTACGGGCATTATTGAAACCACAGGCACTGTTAAAGAAGTCATTTCCAAGGGTTCCAACAAAACTTTCTGGATAGAATCGGCCCTGACCCCGGAATTTAAAATTGACCAGAGCGTCAGTCATAGCGGGGTTTGTCTTACCATTGAAGAAATAAAGGGATCGTGGCACCGGGTGACCGCCATCGGGGAAACTTTACAAAAAACCAACCTGGGCCAGTGGATATCAGGCACTATAATAAATATTGAACGCTGCCTGAAAATGGATAGCCGTCTGGATGGTCACCTGGTGCAGGGCCATGCAGACGCCCGCGGCACCTGCATCAGGAAAAAGGAAAAAAACGGCAGTTGGGAGTTTGAATTTGACTTCCCAAAAAAATTTGCGGAGTTGGTCATTGAGAAAGGCTCCATTTGCATCAATGGAATTTCGCTGACCGCCTTTAATGTAAAAAAGAAAAGACTTTCCGTCGCCATCATTCCCTATACTTATGAGCATACTGATATGCAGACGCTTCAGGTAAATGATGATGTCAATCTCGAGTTTGACATCATCGGTAAGTATATTGTGAGAGAAATACAGCTTCGGACCCGTTTTAAATAGCGCCTACTTACCTACAGTAAAGCTTTTACTTTCGAGCATCGGAAATTGCTCATCAAAAGCTGTATTAAATAACGCCCGGAATACATTGACGTTAGTGATTGAGTCATTAAATTGAATATAGTTTTTATCGGGAAGGTAAACAGAAAAAAGATTTACAAAAGCGTGCGATACCGTGCCGGCAGGAAAACACCGGTAACCATGATCACTCA